>CANQIG010000047.1 GCA_947623765.1 uncultured Clostridia bacterium
GTCTCGAGCACCTCGAACTCCCGAAAGCCCATCGCCCGGTAGAACCGGTTCGTCGCGTCGTACTCCGGGTAGAGCCCCATGCGCACGGTCTTCACCTGCATGAATTCGTATCCGGCGGCGCGGGCCGCGTCCTTCGCGGCGGCGACGAGCGCCGCGCCGACGCCCTCGCGGTGGCGTTCTTTGCGCACACCCATCACGGCGAGCTCGACCGTGGCCGCGCCCGTCTCCTTCAGATACAGAAAGCCCACGGGCGCACCGTCCGAAAGCGCGGCGAAAAACGGCTTTCCCGCGCTCCCCTCGACGTACGCGTCGACCGCTTCCGGTATGCCGAACCATTCCGGCAGTGCGGAAAGGATCTCCCGCGCGATGCGTTTTTTCTCCCTGTCGTCCGCGACCGGGCAGACAGATACCATGCGTTTCCCTCCAAGACCGGCGTTCACAGCGCCGGTCAGTGTTTTTTCGCGGCGCGCAGCTCCGCGCGCTTCTCGTTCAGGAATTCCCGGAACTCGCGCAGCGCGTCCTCATGCGGGAGCGAGCGCAGCCGCGGGAACGCCTGCAGGATGCGCTTCTGCTGCCCGTTCAGGCGGGCGAGGAATTCCTCGTGCGCCGCGCGGACGCGCGCCATCTCGCGGTCGCGGGCGGTCTGCAGCTTTTCGGGGACCGCCTCCTCGAGCGCGCGGAGCGTCGCCGCGAGCTCGCGCAGGTGGTCGTTGAACCCGCCGAGACCCTTCACCGTCACCGCCGTGTCGCCGATGAGCAACAGCAGGAGCGCCGCCGCGAGGCCGTGCAGCGCCGCGTCCGGCAGGCGGGCGGTAAGCGATGCCACCGGCGGGTGCAGCACGCGGATCAGCACGACGGAGAACGTCCCGAACACGACCGCGCCGAGCAGGCAGACGCGGCCGTGCAGGTTGAATCTCCGCTGGGAGTAGTCCCACCAGCGGGCGTGGAACAGCTTCTCCATCGCCCACGAGGTGAAATATTCCAGCGAACAGGTGAGCAGCGCGCTCAACACGAAGAGCGCCGGCACCGACCGCACCCAGCCGAGCACGAGCAGCACCAGTACCGCGCCGAACCCGTAGATCGGGCAGTACGGGCCGTTCAGGAAGCCCCGGTTGATGAACCGTTTCGCCTTCACGGAAAAGAGCAGCGTCTCCCAGACCCAGCCCACGAACCCGTAAAATACCAGCCAAACAAAATAGCTTTCCAGCGATCTCAGCGTCAAACGCGCCGCCTTCTTTCCCCATTTTTCCCTTCCAAAAGCCCGGCAAACGTCTCGCCGAGCGCGCAGATCTTATCCGCCGCGCAGAGGATCGCGCCCTCCTTCGTCCTCGGCGGACTAAGCGTCAGCGGGAACATATGGTGCAGGATCATGTCCCGCTCGACGTCGCTCAGCGCAAAATCGCGCGCGGCGTTTTCGAGCGCGCGCTTCGGGTGCGTGAAGCCGTGCCAGCGGTGGCTGCGGTCCTTTTCGTGCCAGTCGTAGAGGAAGTAGTCGTGCAGCAGCGCGCCGCGCACGAGCGCCGTCCGGTCCACCCGGCAGCCGAGCCGGTCCGCGATGGCAAGGCACCGCGCCGTGACCGCGAGGCTGTGCCGGTACACGCTGATCTCCCCGTGCTGCAGGAGGGCCTTCTGCCCCCGATACGACGCGCGGCGAAGGACGTCCCCGCCGCGCGATGCGATCTCCCTGCCGCAAAGCTCCGCCCGCGTCATCCGTGCCGCGCCAGCCGCGCGATGCGCTCGCAGAGCGCGTTGTAGGAGACGCCGACGGCGGCCGCCTCCTGCGGGAGCAGGCTCGTCGGCGTCATGCCGGGCAGCGTGTTCGCTTCGAGGCACCACGCGCAGCCCGCCTCGTCGAGGATGAAATCGACCCGCGAATACGCGCCGAGGCGCAGCGTCCGGTGGACGGCGAGCGCCGCGGACTGCATCGCCGCGCGCGTCTTCTCCGGGATCGGTGCGGGGCAGATCTCCTCGGTCAGCCCCGCCTGATATTTGTTGCGGTAATCGTAAAATCCCGCCTTCGGGCGGATCTCGATGACCGGCAGCGATTCGCCCTCGAGCACGCCGACCGAAAACTCCCGCCCGGTGATCTTCTTTTCCACGAGCACGCGGTCCTCATAGCGCGCGGCAAAGCGCAGCGCGCCGTCGAGCGCGCCCTCGTCCTCCACGACCGTCACCCCGATGCTCGAGCCGCACCCGCAGGGCTTCACGACGCACGGGAAACCCACCGCGCGAAACGCGTCCCGGTCCTTCGGCGCGGCGCAGATCCAGTCCGCCGTGAGGATCCCCGCGCCGCGCATCAGGCGCTTCGCGAGGTCCTTATCCATCGCGAGGAGGCTCCCGTCGTACCCGGTGCCGGTGTACGGCACGCCGAACAGGTCGAGCGCGGCCTGCACCTTCCCGTTTTCACCCGCCGCGCCGTGCAGCGCGAGGAACACGACGTCCGCCTCGCGGCACGCTTCGAGCACGCCCGGGCCCATCTTGCCGGGTATCTCCGGGCGCGATGCGCGCAGCGCCACGAGGTCCGGCTCCGTCTCCGGCACACGGTATGAGAACCGAACGCCCTCCCCCGCGCGGCGGAAAACCGGCGGGAACGACGCGTTCTCCGTCCCGAGGAACAGATCGAGGAGCAGCACCTCGTGCCCGTTTTCGAGCAGGGCGTTCGCGATCAGCGCGCCGGAGGAGAGCGAAACGTCGCGCTCCGGGCTGAGCCCGCCCGCCAAAACCACGATCTTCATCGGCCGCCTCACACCGGCAGCCGGTCGATGACCGTCTGGATATGTTCGTCCCAGAACTCCCAGCTGTGCGTGCCGGGTGCCTCCGCGTAGTCGTTCGCGATGCCGAGCGCGTCGAGATGCTTCTTGAAACGCCGGTTCGCGTCTGCGGCGAGCGGGTCCTCGCTGCCGCAGCGGATGATGAGCTCCGGGAGCCGCTTCCCGCTCTTCGCCGCATCCTCCGCGATGAGGAACAGGTTGTTCTCCCGGTCGGTCAGAAATTCCTTCAAAGAGCCGAAGTTCACGAAGAACTGCGTCGCCGAGCGGTACTCCATCGGCGAGAGAGTGTCCTTCGCGGCGCGCAGCTGCGCGATGTCGTCAAAGCCCTTTGCGGCCTCGGGGATCATGATCGAGCGGTCCACACCGGCGGAGAGCCCGCCGACAACCGAGAACTCGTCCGGGAGCGCGAGGCCGATCTTCAGCGCGCCATAGCCGCCCATGGAGAGCCCCGAGACGAACTTCCCCTCCCGCTCGCGGGAGAGATTGAAGTACCGCGCGCACACCTCCGGGACTTCCTTCGCCACATAGTCAAAGTACGGGAAGCCGTGCTTCTGGTTCGTATACGCGCCGAGGTGCGTCGTCATCATGACGACCGCGAGCCGCTTTGCGGAGACGTACCGCTCGATCGACGTGCGGCGCTGCCAGATGCTCTCGTCGTCGCTCGTCCCGTGCAGCAGGTACAGCGCCGGGATGGGCGCGTTCTCCTCCGCGCCGCCGGCGGTCACGCCGATCCCCTGCGCCGCCTCGGGCAGGATGATCTCGAGGTGCATCTGCATCCCCATCACCGGCGAAAAATACTGAAAATTCACAAGCGCCATGTTGTTTTCCTCCTCGTCTATGTCCTTGTGGATGGCGTTGGTTTCGTCGATGCCCATCAACGAAACCAACGAAAGAGTATACCGCTTTTTTCTAACAGTCAGGGCCGCCTGCGAAGCCGACGGCTTCGTACAGGCCCTGAAAAGACTTGCTGCCGACACAGCCGCATGGAAGGGTTTTCCACTTGCATCATTCGCCACGCCGCCCATAAACGGGCAGTCCCCTTCTCACCGTGGGTTTTTCGTAACAGCGAACCGCGCAAGTTTCTTTTCCCGCTTCGCTCAACACTGGCCGCTAAACCCATACAGACCGATGCGCGCCGCGTGCTCACGGCTCGACCGAGATCGCGTGATCCAAAATGACGTTCCCCGCAGCGTCCGGCGTCGTAAAACCCGGGCAGCTATACCGCTCGATGCACCAGTCGTCCTCTTTGCGCTTCATGCCGCGCGAATCCAGCTCCCGCAGGCACATTTCGTGCGTCTCCATCGTGTAGAATTCCGCGCTCCCGTCCGGGCCATACAGATAGCATACGGCGTAGTCCTGCGGCTCGATGTCCGCATACGCGAAGCCGTCCGGCACGTCTGTTCCCGCCGGGAACAGCATCCCGACCCAGCGCTCCGGCGTGCCGCCGGGCAGCGCTCCAATTTCACGTCCAAGATCCGAACGGCCATCCCGCGCCCCTCAATAATAGCGGATGACCGCGACGACCTTCCCGAGGACTGTCACGTCGTCGGAGACGATGGGCTCGAAGTCCGGGTTCTCCGGCTGGAGGCGGAACGTGCCGTTCTCCGCGTAGAAGCGCTTCACGGTGGCTTCCTCGCCGATCATGCCGACAACGATGTCGCCGTTCTCGGCGGCGGGCGTCTTTTCGGCGATCACATAGTCGCCGTCGAGGATGCCCGCGTTCTTCATGCTCAGGCCCTCGACGTGCAGCGCGAACAGCTCCCTGCCGGAGCGGTCCGGGTAGGGGATGTACCCCTCGATGTCCTCCACGGCGAGGATCGGCATACCCGCCGTGACTTTGCCGAGGATCGGCACCTGCTTCGCGGCGGCGGCCCCGGCAATGTGGATCGACCGGTTGAGGCCGCGGTCCCGCGTGATGTACCCCATCGACTCGAGCGAGCGCAGATGGGAATGCACCGTGGACGTGGAGCGCAGCCCCGTCGCGGCGCAGATCTCCCGCACCGAGGGCGGCACGGCGTTCTCCGCCATGGCGCGGCATAGGTAATCGTATACGAGCTGCTGGCTTTTGGTCATCGACATAAAATCACTCCGTCTTTCTGTTCCCCGCGGCACACCTCCGCGAGGGCTATGGATGCCCCTGCAAGCCCGGCAGGTCCTTCCGGGCAAACTTCTCTGTCTACCAGTATAGCACATCCCGTTCCAAATTGCAAACAATCGTTTGATATTTTTTTGCTCTTTTTTGGATTTTTTGCATTTTCCTTTCCGTTTTCAGGGTTCCGCGCGGGAAAAGAGTCCCTTGGAACGTATAAACGGGCGTTCATAGATTTGTTTCAAATATTTCAGCGCTTATTCAAAGCGGGTTCACATCTCCCGGAAAAAAAGAGCTATAATAGAACCGTATTCAGAAAAAGGCACCGCAACCCTTTCATGGATACAGTTCTACCCTCCTCAATATACCCCTATTACAAGGAAAAGAACCGAAACCGCATTCGGTTCTTTTTCTTTTCTTTTTTTCGCGGCGGCCGCATATCGCGCGGTCCTCGGCCAATACTAGCCATACCGAATCGAAAAAGGAAGGTATGACGATATGGATTTGCAAAACTCCCCGAAGGACCCGAACACCACCGAGAAAAAACGCCCGGAACGGCGCGGCTTCTACCTTGCTCTCGCGATCTGCCTCTTCGCGATCGGCGTCGCGGCATGGAGCACATACGACACCGTCTCGAATTTTCTCTCGCCCGAGGAGACGGGCGCGTCCGCGAAGGTCAGCGCGACGGCGCGGCCCGCCGCGACGCGGCGGCCTTCCGCGACCGCCGCGCCAAAGGACACGGACCCCGAGGCCAACGTTTCGGCGGGACACGGCGCGGCGACCGGCCCGGTCGTGACGATCACGCCGGAGACGACAGCCGCGCCGGAGGTCCCGGCGCAGACCGTCCCGGAAACGGAGCCGGACGCTGAACCGGCCGCCGCCCAGCCGCTCTACGAGGAGAGCGACGGCTTCACGCGGCCGGTACGCGGCGACGTGCTCTCCGCGTTCTCGGACGTCCCGGTGTACAGCGAGACGATGCGCGACTTTCGCGCGCACATGGGCGTGGACCTCGCCGCCGAGCACGGCGAGACCGTTCACGCCACCGCGAACGGCGTCGTCAAAGAGACGAAGACCGACCTGCTCCTCGGCAACGTGATCGTCATCGAGCACGGCCCATATGAGGTCAGCTACTGCGGCCTCGGCGAGACGTTCCTCGTCGAGCCGGGCGAGGTCGTCGCCGCCGGGCAGGACATCGGCAGCGTGACCGCCGCGCCGTATGAATCCGCGATGGAACCCCACCTCCACATGGAGGTCCGGCGGGACGGCGAGACCGTTGACCCCGCCGCGCTCTTCCTGTGAACCGCGCCCCCGGCATCGGTGAGGGGCAAAAGGAGCGTCCCGCTTGGGGCGCTTCTTTCTTTGCCTCGAAATCCTCGATGGAACGCACCTCCACATGGAGGTCCGGCGGGACGGCGAGGCCGTCGACCCCGCCGCGCTTTTCCTGTGAACCGCGCCCCCGGCATCGGTTAGGGGCAAAAGGAGCGCCCCGCTTGGGCGCTTCTCTTTTGCCCTGAAATTCGAGACGAACCCCACCTCCACATGGAGGTCCGCCGGGCGGCGAAGCCGTCGACCCCGCCGCGCATTTTGTGAGGCTCGGCGGGGATTTTGAGCATAAAACAAGCGCCCCTTTGCGGGGCGCTTGACTATCTTTACGATAGATTTTGCTACATCAACCGGAAATCACTCGAGAGAGCAGATTACTGGTGCGCGTCGTAGTAACGCTGATACGCCGTGTAGCCCTGGAGTTCGATGTTCTCCGCACGCTTCGCGGTGTAAGCCTCCTCAACCACGGAAACGCCACGCGCCTCGACGTCGTCAAGCAGCTTCTGAACGAGCTGATCAAACTCTTCGTCGGTAGCAGCCTGAAGGATGAACGCCATCTGCGTATCCGTCGCATCCTGAACCGCCTGACGCTTGTTCGCGTCGTCGGAATCCGGGTCGATGACGTCGGCAATGTTGGTGTTCTCGTCGGTCAGAACCTTCTGCGCAGACTCCGGCGCCGCCTGGCCGTTGTCAGCCGTGGTGAAGATCACGTCCTGAATCGTCGCGACAGGGTTCTTCTCAGCGTCCGGCATCTGACGGTTGACCAGATACTTGATCAGGTCGACGTTGTCGGAATGCGCCGGCTCGTTCCACTTCCAGGAACCGAGCTTCGTCTGCTCGTCGGAGGAGAGCAGGTCAACGGCCTTCTCGATCTTCGGGACCTGCACGCCGTCAACTTCGACCCACTCATTCCAAGTACCGAAGCTGTTGCCCGGAGGGCCATACTGCATGACAGCGGAGCCTTCCCAAGAAAGCATGTACTGGAGCCAATCGAAGATGCGCTCCGGCTTCTCCGCGTTCTTCGTGATGACGTGGTTCAACCAGCCAACGGTGTTGTTCTCTTCGCCCCAAGTGAAGTCCACACCCTCCGCCGGGAGGTACGGGTTGTCGGAGAACTCCTCATCATACGCAGCAATGAGGTAGGTGTTGCCCGGATCAGCCTCTTCGAGGTTGGTCTTGAAGTGGGTGGAGTCGTCCTGCGAGAAGTCATAGTACAGAGCGGCAACCTGGCCGTTCGAAAGCTTCTCGTTAAAGACGTCGGAGGAATCGGTGAACTGATCGGTGCTCCAGAGGCCTTCACGGTACCACTGGTTCATGATGCGCGCCGCCTCAACAAGAACCGGGTCCTTGAGGAAGTACTCGATCTTGTTGTTGATCTGCGAATAGTAGGTAGCGACAAGGTTCGGAGCGCCCAGCGAACGGTAGATCGCGGAGAGCAGGTTCCAGCCGATGACGGAGTTATTCGCATGGACCGGGATGACCGAAGCGCCGTTGACCGCCGTGTAGCCCTTTTCCTTCACAGCGAGCAGGAAGTCATGGAGCTCTTCGAGGGTGTTGATCTTCGGGCTGCCCTGGTCTTCCCAGATCTTCTTGTTGACCATCCAGATGTTGTTGCCGCCGGTCGCCGCCTTGCGGGGCCAGTTCGGAACCGCATAGTTGACACCGTCGACTGCGAGGAGCTCCTGCGTGACCTCGGTCAGGTCTTCGTCATAGGAGCAGCCCGGATACTTCAGGTCATTGATCGGAACGAGGTACCCGCCGCGCGCGACCTTCAGGAAGTCAGCGTTCTTATCGAGAACAAGGGCCTCCGGGAGGGTGTTCGCCGCAAGCATGGAAGCGAGGATGGAAGCGCCATCCTGATCCGGCTTCGAAGCGTGCATGATGATGTTGAACTTGTCTTTGTACCACTGAGAAACTTCGTCGGAACCCCACTCGGGAACCGCGATCCAGTTGTAGTAGTACCACTGGGTGAACTCATAGGTCTCCGAAGTATCGGGCGGACCGGAGAGTTTGTACCCGCCGTTGTCGCCGCCTTCGCCTTCCGCCGTGCTGGTGGAAGCGCTGGAATTGCCGCTGCCGTCCGAGCAGGCCGCGAGCGAGAACACCATGGCGAGGGCAAGTACCAACGCGACGAGCTTCATGAGCTTGTTGGTTTTCATTACTTTGCCTCCTTACAAGGTTTGCAGAGATCTTTTGCTCTGCATGAACATGAGGGTGCGGGATCTCCCGCTGGTTGATGTATGGATCGACGATCAGCCCTTGACGGAACCGATCATGATGCCCTTGATGAAGTACCGCTGCAGGAACGGATAGATCACGATGATCGGGAGGATCGTGACGATCATGGTCGCCATCGTGATGGAACGGGTGTTGGTCTTCTGGCCTTTCAGCGCGTCGCCCGCGACGGAAGCGCCGCCGGACGTCGAAGCGATCATTTCAGCCGCTCTCGACTCGTTGATGACGGTCATGAGGACGTTCTGCATCGGGCGCAGATCCGGTGCGGTCGTCATGTACAGGGAAGCGGTGAACCAGTCGTTCCAATGCTGCACGCCGAAGTACAGCGCGATGGTCGCGATGATCGGGGTGCTGATCGGCCAGTAGATCTTCCAGAAGATCGTGAAGTAGTTCGCGCCGTCGATTCGGGCGGATTCCTCCAGCGCCTCCGGCAGGGACGAGAAGTAGGAACGCATGAGGATCATGTTCCAGAGGTTGACGAGCGACGGGATGATGTAAACGAGGAAGTTGCCGTAGAGGCCGAGCTTAACATTCAGGAAGTAGCTCGGCATAAGGCCGCCGCCGAAGTACATCGGGATCAGGAAAATCATCGTGTAGAACTTCTTGAAGACGAGGCCCGGACGGGAGAGGGCGAACGCGAGCGCGCCGGTGACGAGCAGGCCGCCGACCGTACCGATCACGGTGCGGGCGATGGTGACGCCATACGCTTTCCAAATCGTCGGATTCGAGAAGATCTGTTCGTAGTTCTTCGTCGTGAAGATACGCGGATAAATGGTGATGCCGCCCAAAGTGGTGTTGTCGGCGTCGTTCAGCGAGATCGCGAGGGAGTTGAGGAACGGATACAGGGTGAGCACGAACACGAGAACGATCACCACGACCGTCACAATGTCGATCACATAATCGCTGACGACTCTCTTTGCGCGGATTTGATTCGGATTCTTAGCCATAATTCACATTCCTTTCGCAAAGATGATCAGAACAGCGCCGTCTCGCCGAGTTTCCCGGCAATGCCGTTGGAAATCAGGAGCAGTGCAAAGTTGATGACGGACTTGAAGAGGCCGGACGCCGCCGCGAACGAGAAGCGGCCCATCGACATACCGTAACGGTAGATGTAGGTGTCGATGACGTCGGCGTACTCGCGCAGGAGCGGGTTGGTCATCTGGTTCGTCAGCATCATGATCTGGTCGAAGGACGAATTCAGAAGACCGCCGACCTGGAAGATGAAGAGCAGGACGATCGTCGGCTTGATGGACTGGACGGTGATGTACCACATCTTCTGCAGACGGGTCGCGCCATCGATGTCCGCCGCCTCATACATATCCTGGCTGACCGAGGTGATCGCCGAGATGTAGATGATGGCGTTCCAGCCGAGCTCCTTCCAGATGTCGGAGAGGATCACAATCGCCCAGAAGTACTCGCCGTGCTGGAAGAACGCGATCGGCTCGGAGGCAATGTGCAGGTTGACAATGAGCTCGTTGACCGTGCCGTTCGTGCCGAGCATGTCGAACAGGAGGGCCGCCGTGACCGTCCAGGAGATGAAGTGCGGCAGATACGAAACTGTCTGCACCGTCTTCTTGAGGCCCTGGCTCTTCAGCTCATTCATCAGAACGGCGAAGATGATCGGGATCCAGAAGCTGATCAGCATACGCAGAACCGCGATGACCAGCGTGTTCCGGATCGAAAGGCCGAAGTCCGGCAGGGAGAACATGTCGATAAAGTGCTTGAAGCCGACCCACTCGGAGAAACCGGGGAAGTCGCCGAGCTTGTACTGCTGGAAGCCCATGATGACGCCGTACATCGGGACGTAGGTAAAGAGCAGCGTCAGAAGGAATCCAGGCAGAAGCAGGGCCTGCAGGTCCCACTGTTCGAGAAGCTTTTGCCACGACGATTTCTTCGCCGCAGCACTGTTCCCTGTTGCCTGCGGAGTTTTCAAAACTCATCACGCTCCATTTCCACTCGGGAATTATTTAACCAAAGCGCGGCCAATGGACCAGCCCCGCATTCAGCCCTAAAGGAAATCTGTAACCCTTTTGTAAATTTCTCCAAAAGGTCAACAAACGGCCCAAACACAGGCGTTTCCCTGCGCTTAGCCGTAAAAAATGACTTAACGGACGGTTCTTGTTTTGTTCAAATTATATACACAAGTCGCCCGCTTCACAAGAACAATTTCTGCAAAACGTATTGACAAATCCCGCAAAAGTGATATAATACAGAGAGAATCCGGTCGAGGATTTGTAGATTTTTATACGTGCGAAAGGGAGAATCGCCGAAATTACGGTCTTTTTTCGTCTCTTTCGGACAGTTGTTCGTCAGTTTGACCAAAGAGAGGGTGTTCCTGTGGCAGAGCGCGGCGCGATCCCGTTGCGGGGCGAAAACAGCAGACCGTTTCAGGCGGGCAGATTCTCGCTCGCGTTCGGCGAACCCACCTGGGGCCGCCCGGAGGAGGAGTACCCCGCGCCG
>CANQIG010000048.1 GCA_947623765.1 uncultured Clostridia bacterium
AGCCCGAAGCGCTCCCCGCAGTCCCCGCACCCACCCTGCTCGCCGGAACGGCGGCGCGGTCCGTCTGCTTCCTGCCCGTGCTGCTGCTTTTCTTCACCCGCTATAACACCGAGCCCGTCGAGGGCATCGCCCTCGCGCAGATGCGGAACCGCTCGGACGAGACCGGAACGCAGCCCGAAGCGCTCCCCGCAGCGCCCGCATCCGCGCTCCCCGCCGGAACGACGGTGCAGTTCGTGTGCTGCCCGCCCGTACTGCTCCTATTTTTCATCACCCGCTATTACGCCGAGCCCGCCGGGGGCGTCGCCCTCGCGCAATCGCGGAACCTCTCAGTGGAGACCGGAACGCAGCCCGAAGCGCTCCCCGCAGTCCCCGCACCCACCCTGCTCGCCGGAACGGCGGCGCGGTCCGTCTGCTTCCTGCCCATACTGCTCCTATTTTTCTTTACCGGCTATAACACCGAGCTCGTCGAGGGCATCGCCCTCGCGGAGATCAAGGGATAGGGGGCCGCAATGAAAAAAGTCATGCTCTGCATCTTTTCCCTGATCTTCATCCTGTTCGCCGCGTGCACCGGCGTGTCGTTCCTCGTGGAAGACTGGATGACCCCGGAGGTCGCCGTCGCGTCGGCGCGGAACCGCTCGGACCCCGAGACCGGGATCAACCTCGCCACGCTCCCCGTGGACGCGGTGCGCTACGACAGCGCCGGCGCGTACGCGCTGCGCATTCAGGAGGAGGACGGCTGGAACAAGGGAGAGACCGTCCTGCGCGAGGGGCTCTCCGAACTGCAGTATCTTTCCGAGAGCGAGGTCGGGTCCAGGGACCTCGTGGCCTACGGGGAGTATGTCCGGTTCAGCTCCAAGCCGATCGAACCCGGCCAGACGGTCCGCCGCGCCGACAACTCCAAAAGCGGCGGCAGCCAGACCGTCCTGCTCCGGCTGGCGGACCCGTCCACCGCGGAGGGGTTCCCAGAAGCGCTTGCCGCGCTCGGATTTGAGGTCCTCGGGACCGGCGGGGACGCGTTTCTGGTGCGCAGCGACGCGCTCTCCGTCCCGTTCTTCGAGGAGGAGGTCAAGTCCGTCGCGGCATCGGCGGGCTATTTCGTCGCCTCCGCGTATAGCATGGACGATCTCACGGCGCTCGGCGCCGCGCTGATGCCGCTCGCCTGCGCCGGGATGCTGTTTTGCGTCGCGCTGCTGCTTTGGGGGTTCTTCTGCCGCGCGCTTTACCGTGGGACCGCCGCGCGGTACTGGATCTGGGCGGCGATCGCGGCGGCGCTCGCCGCCGCTTGGGCCGTGCTGTTCTTTTTCATGAAGCTGCCCTCCTCGCTGCTGCCGCAGCGGCAAATCCTCGACGTCGCGCATTACCGCGCCCGCGTCTCGGAGTTCCTCGCGCTGCTCCGCGCGGTCGGCCAGACCGCCGCGGCGGACGCGTGGGAAGCGCAGGCCGCAGCCGCGTTCTGGAGTTTCCTCGCGGTCTCGGCGGCGCTGGTCGCGTTCTTCCCAATCTTCTGCCACTTGCGGCGCGCCCCGGCGCGCGGTTCGGCTGGCCGCCACACAAGGCCCCGCAGTCTACCCGCCAAACACAAGCCAAACCACGCCCCGAAACACTTGCGCACCACCCGGAGATAGGCTAGTGCTGTCTCTCACAGCAGGCTTTTTGTCGCCAGCGTCGATAGCCTGCCAGAGAAGCCGCCGTAGCTTACCTCCCAAACACAGGCCAAAACACGGCCCCGAAACACCGGCGTACCTCCCGAAGATGAGCTAGGACCACCTCACACAGCGCGCTTTTTGCCGCACGCGGTGACAGTCCGCCGGAGAAGCAGCCTCAGCTTACCTCCCAAGCACAGTCCAACCCACGCCCCGAAACACTTGCGTGCCTCCCGGAAATAACCTAGTACCACCTTTCCAACCGCGCTTTTTTATCACCCGACTTAAAAAAGAAAGCAAGGCTCCCGCGCCGATGAAAATTCGGAGAGTCTCGCTTTTGCTCAAGAAAGAGAATATTTTCTATATTGTTCGATTGCGCCTTTTCACTTTCCAGCGGTCGGTGTCCCCGTCGACGGGCCGTCACGAAAGCCGCCGCAGCTTACCTTCCAAGCGCAGGCCAAACCACGCCCCGAAACACCTTCGCGCCTCCCGGAGGTAATCTAGTACCACCTCTCCAACCGCGCTTTTTATCACCCAGCCTTAAAAAACAGAGCAAGGCTCCCGCGCCGATGGAAATGCGGAGAGCCTTGCTTTTGTTCAAGAAATAGAATATAAATCTTGATATATGATTGAGCATTTTCACTTTCCAGCGGTTCGGGTCCCCGCCTCGCCAGACAAAGAGGGGAGAACGGACCTGACCTTCGGCGCGAAAAAGGCCACGGATCTCTCGGGCTTTGGCCGCATCACGCGGGGGCACCTTCTTCGAGCGCCATCCCGTCCGGCACGCGGACGGTGAAGGTCTCCCGGCCGTTTTCCCGCGCGCCGCAGACCTCGATCTCGCCGAGCGGCGAGCGGTAGGTGCAGCGGAAGCGGCTCACCGTCGGCGGCAGATACGGCCGGACCCGCACCTTGCGGAATCCCGGCTCGAGGATCTCGATCCCCGCGATCCCGGTGTAGTACCACTCGACGATGTGGCCCATCATGTCGTGGCAGTGGCTGCGGGGGTTGTGCTCCAAATACTCGCCGAGCGTCGTCATGCCGTCGAGGAGGAAGGCATAGTAGGAGGAGTGCTCCTCCCGGAGCAGGAATTCGGCGACGAGGTCGTTCATCCCGTTTTTCGAGGCGGTCTGGATGATGTAGGGGAGGCCGATCTCCCCCGCGGCGAACGCGCCCTTTTCGGTGAGCGTCCGGCGGAAGCACGCGATGACGTCGGCGCGCCGTTCGTCCGGGACCATCCCCCAATAGAGCGGTAGCGCCTCCGCCGCCTGGCTCACGCCGCCGTCTCCCCAGACGCGGTACTGCCAGCGCCCGTCCCCGTCCCGGACGAGCAGACGGCGGTTGTAGTTCTCCCGGACCTCCTCCGCGAAGGCGAGGAGGTCTTTTCGCTCCGCCTCCCGCCCGAGGATCTTCGCGAACCACGCGAGCGTCGACGCGTCGGCGTAGAGAAACACGGTCTCGATGTTCTCCCGCGCGAGCACGTTTTCCGGGTTGCCCCAATCGCCGAGGCCGTGGTTCAGGAAGCCCTCCGGCGTCATTTTCGTCTTAAGGTGTTCGAGGTAGCGCAGCCCCGCGTCGAAGTTTTCCTCGAGGATGCGCCGGTCGCCGTAGAACAGGTAGTGCCACCGCGCGGCGAGGATGATGCTGCTCCCCCACGGGACGATGTCGTAAAAGCTGCCCATGCCCGGGACCGGCAGCACGTTCGGGATGTAGCACGGACACTGCGAGGGCACAAGGCCGTCGCCGGGGTAGACCTTCTCCCCGGCGTAGTCGAAGAAGAAGTCCTCCCCGGTGTGCTGCGCGCTGCGCATATCGAGCAGGAACTTCTCCCAGAGCTTCCTGCCGTCCTTCATGAAAAAGATCGCGGGCGCCATCAGGTGGTTCGGCTCCTGCCACGCGAACCGCTCGATGGTGGGGCAGTCGGTGTGGACGCTGAGGAGGTTCGCCTCGACGGTCCGCTCGATCATGCTGTAGATCGCCTCATACCGCGCGTCGTCGCAGGAGAAGCTGCCCGCCTCCTGCCACGCGCTCGTGACCGCTTCGGCGGCAAGGCCGCGCAGCTCGACGCCCGGGCTTTTCTCCACCGCGACGACCTTCCCGGCGAAGTAAGTGAACCGCATCCGAAACGGCTCCCACGCGTTCTCCGCGCCGAGGATATACGTGACGACGGAGTCGACCGTCACCCAGCCCTTCGCGACCTGATCGACGTCGCCGTCCGCCGCGAGCTTTTCCGCGGGGTAAATGCGGACGACGTCGCCCGGTCGGCCCTTCGCCTCAAACGAGAGGATGCCCGCCGTGTTCTGCCCGAAGTCGTAGATCTCCCGACCGTTCACCGTGTGGAGAAACTTCGCCGGGTACTTCCGAACGACCCGGATCGGCGGCTGGAACTGCTCGAGGAGACGCCCTGCGGGCGCATCCGCTTCCGGCAAAATGCAGGCGGCGGCCCAGCCGCTGTCGTCGAAGCCGGGCAGCGCCCAGCCCGCCTGCCGCAATCGGCCGTCCTCGGTCTCCGAGCCGTAGACGTTCGACTGCGTCACGCTGTGCGGCGCGACGCGGAACTTCCCGTCCGCGCGGAGCGTCTCCGAGGTGCCGTCCGCGAACAGAAGGTTCAGCTCCAGCGCGAGCACGAGGCTCTTCCCGAACGGCCGGTAGGGGTTCGGGTTCGGCGGCATGAAGGCGGGGAAGGAGAACGTGTAGTGCTCGTCGTTCTTGAGAAACCAGCCGTTCCCGACCTCCGCGCCGAGCGCGTTTTTTCCCGGGCGCAGCAGCGCCGTCACGTCGAAGGTCACGTACTCGATGTACTTCCGGTAATCCGTCCAGCCGGGGTCGAGCTCGTGGTCGCCGACCTTTTGCCCGTTGACCCAAAAGACGAACTGCCCCAGCCCGCAGACCTTCGCCGTCGCCCGCGCGACCGGCTTTTCGACCGCAAACTCCCGCCGCGCGAGGAACGGGCCTTCCGTCCCCGCGGTGATCCAGTTGCCGAGTTCGCGCATGGTTTGCACCTCCGATTTTACTCGGGGACGTCCGTTTGGAGGACATCCCCGTTTTTATTCGCGCTGCGCACAGTCCTTTTCCCGCGCCCATTTTATACACTGCGCGATCCGCGCGCCGTGCGGCGTGTCACCTTGGTCGGGGTCGCAGGAATACCGCATCAGGAGCTCGCAGGGGATCTCGCCGCACTCCCCGCAGTGCACGATGCCTTGGTTCTGGCAGCAGACCGCGACGGGGCATTCCCCGTGGAACGGGTGCCCGTTCGTCTCTATGCAGCCGCCGCAGCCGTGGGTCTCCTTGTACGCGCATCCGGTACAGTGCAGTCCACATCTGGAATCGATCATAAGAAAAACCTCCGTTTTTCTTTTACTGTACCGCATCAAACCGGACATCTGTGCGTCATGTTTCGTATAGAGTTTTCATCGCGTCCAGCGCGGACCTCATGCGTTCGACCATTTCGGGCGGGCCGAGGACGCGGACCTTCTCTCCGAAGCTCAAAAACCACGTCAGCGCGGCCTCCGGCGTCGTGAATCCCCATTCCGTGTACAGCTTGCCGTCCGCCTGTTCCGTGAAGGAATTGTGGCCAAATTCTTCGACCAGCCGGTACTTGACGGAAGGCTCGTAGACCGCCGTGATCACGTAATCGTCCGTCATGTGCGAACCGAACCGCTTCTTCTCCTCCGGGATGTCCCGCGGGACGAAAGGCTTCTCCGTGATCTGCAGGTCCCACATCCGGCGGAGCTTGAACATCCGAAAATCCTGCCGTTTGCGGCAAAACCCGAACACGTACCAGTCCGACCATTTGAAAACGGTCAGGTGCGGTTCGACCGTCTTCTCCGATTCGCCCTTTTCGTAGCAGTAGCGGAACGTCAGACATTTTGTCCCTTCGATGGCGCGCCGGATCGCGTCGAGCTTTTGGGCGAGGTCGTCCTTGTAAAACGAGGACAGGTCGATCACCGTGTGATCCACGAGCCGGACCGCGGCGCTGCCGCCGATCTTCTGCGCGAGCCTTTCCGCGAGGGCGGACTTGGAAACGCTGTCGAGCGATCTCAGGCCCGTAAAGATGGCGATGAGCTCCTGCTCGGTGAATACGGTCGTGTCGAGCGCGAAGCCCTCCATGATGGAGATGCCGCCGCCCGCGCCCTGCGTCGTGACGAGAGGGATGCCGGCCATGCAGATGTCCTCGATGTCGCGCTGGATGGTGCGGCGCGACACCTCGAATTTCTCCGCGAGGTACGGCGCGGTGACGTGCTTTTTCTGCTGCAGTGTCGTGATGATGCCGATGAGCCGATCGATTTTCACGGGGGCACCTCCTGCGAAAGGTGGATGGGGGTCTTGATGAGGGCGGATACGGCTGTTTTGATGTTAGAAATGGCCATCGTTTACTGAACCATATCTAAGGCCTCAAGATTTCAAAGAACATGGTGCTTCGGAAGTTATTCTTCGTTGCTTTTTTTGTCATGGGAAATCTCATTATATTCAACGTCGATAAC
The DNA here is from genome assembly GCA_947623765.1 of uncultured Clostridia bacterium. Taxonomy (GTDB): domain Bacteria; phylum Bacillota; class Clostridia; order Oscillospirales; family Acutalibacteraceae; genus Hominenteromicrobium. The sequence continues at coordinate 6,125 of CANQIG010000048.1, forward strand.
AGTTCCCTCTGTTATTTGCGTGACATATTCATCTTCTTCAGGCGAAGCCTCGTGAGCTGGATTTGAAAGCATAGTATCTTGAAGAACATTCTTTAATCTATAGCAACACGGTTTGAACGAAAAAAATGTTATTCCTCCACCGATAATGCCGCCAACAATAGGAATGGCCTTCTTAAAAAACCCTGCAAAAACAGCTTTTGTCATTTTTACTCCGAACCATTTTGCAATAGATTTCACTAGAGGATAGAACGTTCCTTTTGTCAATGCAGTATTGAGCAGCTTCTTTTCAACCCCAACTGCCAGTGCTTTTGCCATGCTTTTTATAGCATTGTTTGCCCCCGCAACACCGTACATGACGCCGATACACAGTATTATTTGATTAATGGTCTGACTATCCAGTCGCAACCCATCTTCATCGGAATCTATTTCAGGAAAGCCATAAAGATATAGTAGTTTTTGGGTTGCACGGAGAGTATACCCGTAATATTGGATTATGTCGGCTGGAATAGTGGCGGCCATTGCCCAGCCACCGGGAACACCCAGCGAAGCAGAGATACCTGACACACAGTTACGCTCGAACGCGATCACCTCGTCAGCGATTTTGTCAATTTCATCTGCGGGGATGCCAGCTTGGGCAGGCGTAGTTGCGATTGCTTTTTCAACTATTTCTTGAGGATGGTTTTTGAATAGCTCTTTGTATAGAAAGTTGGATCTTGTGATATGTACCCCGGGGAATTTGATAGCTAGAGCTATAACATCTTCAATATCAACTGTACCGTTTTCATTTTGATCTAAGGACTTTATGACTGCATCTTTTGCTTTGATAATTACGCTTTTGTCTTGTGAATCTTTCTTTTTGCTTTGCATTGAATAACCTCCTGTTAATGATCGTTTTTCCTGTCCATTTTCACTACGCACTCCACGTGCGCCGTCCTCGGGAACATATCGACCGGCGCGGCTTTTTCCGCGCGGTAGCCGAGGGCGGCGAAGCGCGTGAGATCGCGCGCGAGCGTTGCGGGGTCGCAGGAGACGTACACGACGCGCGCGGGGCGCATCTTTGCGACCGCTGCGACGAGCGCTTCGTCGCAGCCCTTGCGCGGCGGGTCGAGCACGACGACGTCCGGCCGCTCGCCCCGGGCGAGTAGGGCCTTGGCGGCTTCGGCGGCGTCCGCGCAGAGGAATTCCGCGTTTTTGATGTGGTTGCGCCGGGCGTTCTCCCGCGCGTTTTCGACCGCCGCCGGGACGATCTCCACGCCGACGACCTTCTTCGCGCGGCGCGCCATCGAGAGCCCGATGGTCCCCGCGCCGCAGTAGAGGTCGAGCAGCGTCTCGCCGCCGGTGAGCCCGGCGTATTCGGCGGCCTTTTCGTAGAGCCGCTCGGCCTGCGCGCGGTTCACCTGGAAGAACGCGTGCGGCGCGATCTCGAATTCCAGCCCGCAGAGCGTGTCCGTGACGGTCTCCTTGCCCCAGAGCACGCGCGTCTCGGGCCCGAGCACGACGTTCGTCCGCGCGGTGTTGACGTTCAGCAGCACGCCCGCGAGGCCGGGCACGTCCTCGCGCATCAGGGCGATGAGCCGCGCCTCCTCGCGGAGCTGTTTCGCGTTCGCCACGACGCAGACCGTCACCTCGCCGCTCGTTTCGCCCACGCGCAGGAAAAGGTGCCGCAGCGCGCCGACGTGCTTCTCCTCGTCGTAGACCGTCTCACCGCTCTCCGCGTGCCATGCGCGGAACGCGGCCGCGGCGCGGTCGAAGACCTCGGGCTGCAGGAGGCAGGCGGCAGTGTCGACGATCCGGTGCGAGTGTACCGCGTAAAACCCGAGCGTGAGATGCCCCTCGCGGTCCAGCCCGACGGGGAGCTGACACTTGTTCCGGTAGCGCTCCGGGCTGGGTGCGGGGAGGATCGGCTCGAGCGGGAGATCCGGCAGCCCGGCGATGCGGTCCAGCGCGTCGCGGACGCGCTGCGCCTTCACGCGCAGCTCCTCCCCGTAGCCGATGTGCTGGAAGACGCACCCGCCGCACTGCTTCGCCACGGGACAGCGCGGCTCGACCCGGCACGGCGCGGGGGAGAGGAGGCGTTCGAGCCGCCCGAACGCGTATTTTTTGAGGACTTTCGTGATCCGCACCTCGCAGCGGTCCCCCGCCGCCGTGCCGGGCACGAACACCGCCATGCCCTCCACGCGGCAGACGCCGTTCCCCTCCGCGGAGATCGCGGTGATCTCCGCCTGAACCGTCTCGTTTTTTTGCATGATGTTCTCCTGCTCCTTGCATTTTTCCGCAAAAACGTCCTGAAAACGTCCCTGTCCGTGAAAAAGGTCAACCATCTGTGTGAAAATTGCACAGAAATCATTGCCCGGTTCCAAAATCAAAAAGCGAAAGGTAGATTCTGTTTCCGACGGGTTGACAATTGATTTTTTTGCCGCTATAATAGAATCACAAACACGGGGCGGGAAGCCCCGAGAGATTCCGATCACGAGCCCTGCGGTAAGGATTTACCGCGACTTTTCAATACAACTCCTCCCCAAAAGAGAGCAAAAGGCGAGTTTATCTCGCCTTTTGCTCTCTTTTGTCCCCTTTTATACGGTATTGCGGGGAGTCCCGGCGAGAAAGGCGGAGAGGTTGTCCGCGACGGTCTGCACGAGCCGCACGCGCGCGTCGCGGGACGCCCAGGCGATGTGCGGCGTGATGACGCAGTTTTTCGCGGTGAGCAGCGGGCAGTCGGGCTTCGGCGGCTCGTCGGTGAGCACATCCAGCCCTGCGCCCGCGATGACGCCCTCATTCAGCGCCGATGCAAGCGCGGCCTCGTCGACGACCGCGCCGCGCGCCGTGTTGAGCAGCAGGGCCGTCGGCTTCATCAGGCGCAGCACGCGGCCATTTACGATGTGCCGCGTCTCCTCGTTCAGCGGGCAGTGCAGGGAGACGACGTCGCTTTCGGCGAAGAGCGCGTCGAAGTCCGCCCATTCGCAGCCCGCAGGCATATCGCGCTTCGTGCGCGAGTGCACGAGCACGCGCATCCCGAGCGCCGCGCCGAGCGCCGCGACGGTCTGCCCGATGTGCCCGAAGCCGAGGATGCCGAGCGTCTTGCCGGTGAGCTCAAAAAGGTCGTGCGTCGTCCAGCTCATGCGGATCGCTTCGTTCCAGCCCGCGCCCGCGCGGACGGTCCCGCTGAGCGCGGAGACGTGGTTCGTCAGTTCCAAGAGCAGCGCGAACGTCTGCTGGGCGACGGTCTTATCGCAGTAGAGCGGCACGTTGCACACTGTGATCCCGAGCTCGTGCGCGGCTTTCGTATCGATCGTGTTGTAGCCCGTCGCGAGCGCGCCGATGAATCTCAGTTCCGGCAGCGCTTCCATCACCGCGCGGGTCATCGGCGCGCGGTTCATGATGACCGCTTCGCACCCTGCGGCGCGGGCGACGATGTCCTGCGGCGCGGTGTAATCGTACGCCGTGACCTCCCCGAGCGCTTCGAGCGGCGCCCAGGAGATGTCGCCGGGATTCGTGGTCTGTCCGTCGAGAATGACGATCTTCATGGAGAATTCCCTCTTTTCGTTTAGAGCGGACGTTGCTCAATCATTATACCGCGTTTTTAATCGGTGCGCAACAGGAAAAGGCCGGTTCGGCGGGTTTTGGGAAGGTTTGGAGGCGGACAAAGTCGGTTCAGGGCAGAAAAAAGCCGCCCCAAGGTGCGGGTCGGCCGGATGGAAAATGGCGTTTTGCCTGTGTTTTAGGATGTTTTAGGCAGTTTCTTTCGTGTTGCTTTGATTTGATTCTGCTGCCCGCTTACGGATCGCGGCAGAGGGGCGAGGAATATCCCCGCACGCTGCGGCGTGCTCTACGGTGGAGAGGAGCGAGCCGACAGAGCAGGAAACAGACCGTGCGCAGCTGGTTTTTGACCGTATTTATGCGGTTCCAAGTAGGCGGCGGGGCGCTTACAGGACGCCCAAGTTGCGCAGCGCGTTCAGGACGCCGTCCGCGTCGATGTCATCGGTGATGTGGTCGGCGACGGCTTTGAGCTCGGGCACGGCGTTTCCCATGGCGACGGAGGACGGGAGACCTCTCCGAACGCTGCGGCGTGTTCCTTGGCGGAGAGGAGCGAGCCGACGCGGCTGGAAACAGACTGTACGCAGCTGGTTTTAGACCGTATTTGTGCGGTTCCAGGAAGGCAGTGGGACGCTTACAGGACGTCCAAGTTGCGCAGTGCGTTCAGGATGCCGTCCGCGTCGACGTCGTCGGTAATGTGGTCGGCGATGGCTTTCAGCTCGGGCACGGCGTTTCCCATGGCGACGGAGAACCCGGTGTTTCGGAGCATATCGACGTCGTTCAGACCGTCGCCGAAGACGAGGATGTGATCGAGCC
>CANQIG010000049.1 GCA_947623765.1 uncultured Clostridia bacterium
CGCCACTCCGCTTAAATCTTCATATTTCCTGCTTAGAGGCTTTTTTGTGCTGTCTGTATAATCTGGGGCAGTTCACTGCACCGGTGGCTTTGACTTTCGTCCGTCAGTTCGGGGTGAAGACCGCGCCGTTTACCGCGGAGATCCCCATGAAGAGCTCGGGAACGGCCTCTGCGAGTGCGTTGTAAGCCTCCGCCGTTTCCATACTGAACTGCACATCCGTGGGGTAAATCGCGACGAGCGTCCAGGTCTGCCCATCTTTTCGCAGGGTGCCGACCACCTCGTGGGCGGGCAAGTAGTCATATTCCTCGCCCTCTGCATACAGGGAGAGGGTCACGAGGCCGCCGCCCATATCCGGCCAGTCCGCCGCCGCACAGAACCGGATCCCCTTTGGGGTAGGGAGCACCAGGAACTTGCCGTCCCAGCCTGCCGGGATCTCCACCCGCAGGCCGGAGAATTCCACCGCGGCGCTTCCTGCGGGGACGTTGCTTTGCGGCGGCGAGCCGTAGATGAAGTCCGTGACCGTCGTCCCGTAATACTCTCTGTCCGTGACTTGCAGGAGCCGCCCGGCACCGTCGTACGTGCTGTCCGTGCTGCCCTCGTCACCCCAGATCTCCCGGTGGATCTCGCGCCCCGCTTCATCATACGTGAATTTGGTGTTGCCCGCGCCGGTCCCGCGGGTGTTCCCGGAGACCGCGCTATACCAATTTGTTACATCCAACGCGCGCGCCGATGTGGAGCTGACGCACGTCGGATGGTCCGCGTCATCGTAGTAGTATTCCGTCCGGGCAAAGGACGTGCTTCCGTCCGCCGGGATGCGCGCGGTGACGGTGCGGTCGATCCGCCCGAGATCATCGTAGAAATAGACGACGGTCCGCGAGATCTCCTCCGGCACGTCGGAGGAAAGATCCGCATAATGGAGCATCGTCACCTCGGAGAGCACCGCGCCGTTCGCGTCATATATATAGAACGTCTCGCTGTCCGGCGTCCATTCCGCCGCGTCTTCGGAATCCGCGCGGTATACGCGCTTTTCCACGAGGCGCCCGTTCCCGTCGCGGAGGTACACCGCCCGCCCGTAACGGACAGCTTCATTGCTCCCCTCCGCGGTGAAGACAAACCGTTCCTCGAGCAGGACCTGATCCGAAACGTCGAAGAAGGCGCGCACGAGCGGTTCGAGCGCGTCCCGCACCGCCCCGGAGATCGATCCGCTTTCCAGCGCGTCCCGGAAGAGCGCGGCCCAGCGCATCGCTTCCGCGCTGTCCCCCGCTTCCTGGCACGATTGCGCCGCCGCGCAATACGCGATGCACGGCGCGTCGCCCTGCGGCAGATCGGGGTCGGCCTGCGCCGCCGTGTCATAGTCCTCTGCAGCGAGGCGGTATTTCTCAAGGACATCCTCTGTGCCGCCGCCCGCCTCCTGGAAGAGCGCGTACCCCCACGCGGCATACGCGTCCGCGCGGTGCAGGTACCCCATGGGGTCTTCCGGCGATGCGGCGATCTCCTCAGAGAACAGTTCCACGGCCACCTCGTATTCCCCCGCCGCGAGAAGGAGCTCGCCCTCCGCGACGGGCGCTTCTGTCGCTTCGGTCGGCGCTCCGCTCTCATCGGACGCGCTCTCCCCGCTCTGGGAGACGGGCACGCGCACTTCGGTATTCTCCGCGCGCGACGAGAGCGTCACGCCGAGAAGGACTCCGCCCGTGAGCAGCAGCGCAGCGCCCAGCAGGCAGCAGGTCAGGATCAGAGGGAAACGGGATTTTTGCCGCGCGGGCGCGGTGTGCCTGTACACGGGGTACGGCTGCGGCTGCGCTTGAGCGTTGCTTTGCGGGCGCACAGGCGCGTTGCTTTGCGGGCTCACGGGCGCGCCGCAGAACGTGCAGAACTTCGCGGTCTCCATGATCTCCCGCCCGCATTTTTTACAAACCATGGTCCGGCCTCCTATTCATAACCGATCTTTCTCCCATTTTAGCACGGGAAAGAAGCGCTGTCCAGTCTTTTGGCGGGAAAGCCGGAAAATCGCGGCGGCCTTCCGCCAAAATATCCGCTATTGCTCGGAACGTTCCGCTGACGCGGGACGTTCCTCCGTTTTCGGCAGGGCGCTTTTCCAAGGGGGATTGCTCCTTTTGAGCGTTTCCAGCCTTTTTATTCCAGATTCGCCGCACACTCATCAGCCAATCCCGCAGACACTCGGTCGCGCATCGAAACTCGGCCTTGCGGCTCGGGACGCCCCGCGAAAGCGGGCCGTCCCCTCGCCATTCGGCCGGGTTTTTCCTATCCCCAAAAAGCGAATGCTTTTTGGAGGGACCCCTATGGCCAGTGCTCGGGCGCATGAGGGAGTTTACTCGAGATTCGCCGCGCACTCCTGCAGGTACGTGATGATCGGGAGGTGCTGCGGGCAGGCGCCCTCGCACTGGCCGCACTGGATGCAGTCCGAGGCCTTGCCCTTGTTGTTCGTTGCCCACGCGTACCCGCGCTTCACGTCCGCCTTGTTGTAGACGAGCTGGTCGTTGCGGACCGCGAAGATCTCCGGGATCGGGATCTGCATCGGGCAGCCCTCGGTGCAGTAATGGCACGCGGTACACTTGATCGTGTTCACCGCATCCATCGCGGCCTTCGCCTTCGCGACGACTTCCTGCTCCGCCTCGGTCAGCGGCTGGAAGTTCTTCATGTAGCTGAGGTTGTCCTCCATCTGCGCGACGTTCGACATCCCGGAGAGCACCGTGATGATGCCGTCGAGGCTCGCGACATAGCGGATCGCCCAGGACGCAGGGGAGAGATCCGGGTTCGCAGCCTTGAAGATCTCCTGCACCTGCGGGATCGGGTTCGCGAGCGCGCCGCCCTTCACCGGCTCCATGACGACGATGGACACGCCGTGCTTCCGCGCGACCTCCCAGCACGCGCGGGACTCCACGTCGGGGTTCTCCCAGTCCGCGTAGTTCAGCTGGAGCTGGATGAAGTCGACGTCCGGGTGCTGCGTGAGCAGCTCGTCGAGCAGCGCCGCGTCGGCGTGGAACGAGAAGCCGTAGTGCTTCACGAGGCCCTTCGCCTTCTGCTCCTTCACGAACTCCCAGATGCCGTAGTTGTTGTAGACCTCGTAGTTGTTGCGCTGCAGCGCGTGGAGCAGGTAGTAGTCGAAATAGCCCGCGCCGGTGCGCTCCAAACTGATCTCGAACTGCTTTTTCGCGGTCGCCTCGTCGGGGCTGCCGAGCCACGCGTTGAGCTTCGTCGCGAGCGTGAAGCTGTCCCGCGGATAGCGCTCGACGAGCGCCTTCTTGATGGCTTCCTCGCTGCGCCCTTCATCGTACACATAGGCGGTGTCGAAATATGTACCGCCTGCGGCGAGGAACTTGTCCACCATCGTTTTGACCTGTTCCACGTCGATGCTCTTGCCGTCGGCGAGCTTCGGCAGGCGCATCAGGCCGAACCCGAGCTTGAATACTTCTTTTCCGAACCAGTCAGACATCAGCAATTCCTCCAAAACAAATAATATGACTGTCTGCCGCGAAGAGAGACGGCGCACGATCCCGTTCTGCCGCCCGAAACGCGCGTCCTCTCCGCGTTTCCTCCTTTATTGTACCCTTTTTTATGGCGCAAGTCAATCCCGGATCTGCGGATCCATGGGGCCTGCCGCAAGGTTTTGCCGGAAGGTCTTCGGGGAGCAGCCGTATTTCTCCCGGAACCTGCGGTAAAAGTAGCTGCTGTTCTCATACCCGATCTCCGCGAGGATCGCGTCGACGGAGTACCCCGTGTTTCCGAGCAGATAGACCGCCTGCTGGAGCTTCCGCTCCTGCAGGATCTCCTTGAAGGTCTTCCCGAGGTGCTTTTTCAGCAGGCGACTCACGTAGTATTCCGGCAGGCGAAGCGACGCCGAGATCTCCGAGAGCGTGCCGGAGGCGTACCGCGTGTCGATGTACTGCAGGACGGAGAACATCGTGTTCTGCTCCTGATGCGCCGGCGCGCCGCGGTTGATCTGCTCCGCGAACCGCGAGAGGTTCATGAGCAGGAGCCCCATCGAGGTCTGGTTCAGCGTGTTCGTCCCCGGCGCGCCCGCGAGCAGCGTCCAGATCATGTTCTCGATGAGGTTTTCCACCGGCACGATCCCCTTTGCGGGGATGTGCAGATAGTCCGAGAGGGAGGTCTCGCCGGAGAGCGTGGAGACGAGGAAGTCCCGGAGCACGTTTTCCCGCTCGATCATGGAGAGGGGGCGGTCGAAGAAGGCGGGGAGGATGATGAAGTTCACGGCGATGTCGTTTTCGGCGGCGGGGAGGATCTCGTGGTAGACGTTCTGGTGCAGGAAGAGCAGGTCCCCTTCGCGCAGCACGACGCGCTCCTTCCCGTTGATGATGTGCGTCGTCGTCCCGGCGCACATATAGACGAGCTCCACGTAGTTGTGCCGGTGGCGCGGAAAATACGCGAACCGCGTGTGGGGGCGGATCTCGATCAGCTTGCCCTTTTCGAGCAGTTTCGCGCTGTCCACGACGAACTCCTGCCGCGAGGTGTAGCGGTCCCGCTGGATGCCCTGCCCCTCGAGGAGCGCTCTCTCCTCGTCCGTGATCTCCCTGAGCCGTCGGAATAATGCTTCGTCCATGTGTTCTTCCCCCCCGGTAAGCTTCTTTTTGCCATTTTAACACGGATCGGCGCAAAAAACAACAGAGGTCCCCGCTTTGTGCGGAGACCTCTGCAAAGGCGTTCTTCATTCCCCGGACTCTCTGCCGAGAAAGTTCGCGGCGAGCTTTGCGAGGCGAAGATTTTCTTCACTCGCGCCGGGATGCGACTTTTCGTCCTTGATGAGGAGGAACATCCCGCAGATGTCGCCCTCGTTCACGATGGGAAACGCCGCGTTCGCCGTGCGCAGACCGCCGTCCGCGGCGAGCACGGTGTCCTCCCCGGAGGAGACGAACGAGGTCTTCTTGCGCATGAGCTCGTCGAGCTGGCGGGAGACGGGCTTGTCCAGAAGATCCTTCCGGGGGATCCCGGCGGAGGCGATGATGCGGTCGCGGTCGGAGACGGCGACGCCGAGCCCACTCATCGCGGAGACGCATTCGCTCATCTTCTGCGCGCAGTCGCTCATCTCCCCGACGGGGGAATACTTCCGGAAAATGATCCCGCCGTCTTTGTCGATGAAGATCTCCAGCGGCGACCCCTCGCCGATGCGCATGGTGCGGCGGATCTCCTTCGGGATGACGACCCGCCCGAGGTCGTCCATCCGCCGCACGATTCCAGTGGCTTTCATATTGAAAACGCTCCTTTCAAACGATGTAATCCCACTTTCGCGGGTGCTTCGGTAGTATTTGCATCCTTTGGAACGGTATGCATCCGAACGCAGGATTCGGGCTGTCCAGCGCCGCGCGGAAAAATTTGCCGGACCCCTTGCATCGCGGCGCTGAATTTGATACAATGCAAATGGAACAAGACCGATGCGTTTTGACGTTTTTTTCGGTGGGGAGGCCGATCCTGCGTGAGCGCGAAATTCCGCTGCCGCGGCAGCTATCTGAGCTATGTTGTCACCTTTTTCTCTTACTATGTCTGCCTCGCCGTTTTCACGGCGGTGCTTCCCGTGTATCTCACGGGCGTCGGGAAGACGAAGACGGAGATGTCCTTCATCGTCTCCGCTTCGAGCCTGTTCGGGATCGCGGCGACGCCCCTCGCGGGCTATCTCAACGACCGGCTGAAAAAGCCGAAGGCCATCGCGTGCGGCTGCCTGATCCTCGCGGCGTGCTTTGCCGCGGTGTTTTCCTTTTCCCGCGCGACCGTGGCGCTATATCTTTTGAACGGCTGCATCATGGGCCTCGCCTCCGCCGCCTCGCCCATCACGGAGCGCATCGCGAGCGGCGGGCGGTACCGCTACGGCACGGTGCGCGTCTGGGGGACGGTCGGGTACGCGGTCGCGGCGCAGGTCTGCGGGATGCTGCTCCAGTACACGGACCCGAAGCTGATCTTCGCGCTGTTCGTGTTCTTCGCGGTGCTCGCCGCCGCGGGGTTCCTGATGACCGGCGGTATCCGCTATGAGGCGGCGCCGCAGGCGCAGCGCTCCGCGAACCGCTTCACGTTCCTTCGGGAGCCGGCGTTTCTCCTGTTCGCGGCGTGCTCGTTTCTCTTTGCGGGCGGCTCCAACATCTCGCTCGTCTACTGCCCGCTCTATCTGCAGGAGCTTGGCGTGGAGACCGGCGCGGTCGGCGCGGTGATCGCGGTCAGCACGCTGGTCGAGCTGCCGATCATCTTCTGGTCGAACCGCTTTATGGACCGCTTTTCCGGGAAAACGCTGCTCATCGCGGATTTCGGCGTCATGCTGCTGCAGTTTGCCCTGTACGGCCTGCTCTATAACGCCGCCGCCGCGATCGTGGTGCTTCTTTTGCTCAAAGCCACCGGCACCACGTTCTTCATGATGATCCGCCTGAAATCCGTGCGGAACATCGTCGGCGAGGACTGCGTCTCCACCGCGATGGGCGTGGAGAGCGCGGTGAACGCCATCGGCAGCGTCGTGTTTTTGAACCTCGCCGGGCCGGTCTCAGAGGCGTTCGGGCTCCACGCGCTGTTCTTTGCCGCCGCGGGACTGATGGCGCTCGGCGCGGCGCTTGGCGCATTCCTTAAGATGACGAACGCGAAAAAGGTCTTTTCCTGAGCCTGAGAACCTGCATGAAAGGGAGGTCTGCTTTGAACAGGATCGCTTTGGAGGCCGTTGCGGAAGTCCGCACGCTCAAAGAAACGGTCCCGCCGGGAAAGCACATCGTCACGGGCGATCTCCGCAGATCGTCCGCGAGACTTTTCCGCGAGATCGAGGACCGGCGGATCGATCACGTCTTTGAACTCTGCGAAGCATTGCTTTCGCAGCGCGACTGGGCGCTCGGCGTGATCGCTTTTGATTGGGCGTACCGCGTGCGGGAGCAGTATACTGCGGAGACGTATGACGTTTTTTTCGGTTGGCTGAAAAAGTATGTGCGCGGCTGGGGCGACTGCGACGATTTCTGCACCCATGCGTTTGGAGCGCTGCTGCGCAGCCGCAAGGAGCTGTTTTCATCCGTACTGGAATGGACGAAAGACGAAGACTTTTGGGTACGCCGCGCTTCTGCGGTGGTCCTGATCCCCGCGATCCTCCACAGGGATCACAGCGGGCTTTCTCCGTTCCGAATTTCCGACGCCCTCCTGTGTGACGAGAATGCGCTCGTCTTAAAGGGCTATGGGTGGATGTTGAAATGCTACGCGCAGATCGAGCCGGAAACCGTAAAGGAGTACCTGATCGAACGACATGCCGCGATGCCGCGCGTCGCGTTTCGATATGCGTTGGAAAAATACGACGCCGAAACACGCAATGCGCTTTTAAAACTGTAATGCAGAGACGGCAGAACATCGCAAGGCACGGGAACGTTGCCCTTCGCCCCGCACCACGTCCCGAAGACGGGAAGCGTTTGGAGCAAAAAAAGCGGCTTTCCGCGCGTCGCAAACAAATACATATAAAAATCGGCCAATGGCCGTTTTGCCCGCGTGTTCCGTTTCGGAACAGCGGGAGAGAGGAGAATGAAACATGGAATTTAAACGAGTGACGCCCGAATCGGTCGGCATCCATTCCAAGGGCGTGCTGGACTTTCTCGAGGACGTGGAGCGCCGCGGCGTGGAGATGCACGGCATGATGCTGCTGCGCCACGGGAAGGTCTGCGCCGAGGGCTGGTGGAAGCCCTACAACCCGGATTCCCCGCACATGATGTATTCCTTCACGAAATCGCTGACCTCCACGGCGATCGGTTTCGCGCGGCAGGAGGGGAAGATCGCGCTGGAGGAGAAGCTCTGTGACATTTTCCCGGACAAAATGCCCGAGGGCCCGAGCGAGAACCTGCTCGCGTGTACGGTGCGCGACCTGCTGACGATGTCCTGCGGGCACGCGTCGGAGCCGCAGATGATCGACCTAGAGCACCCGGACTGGATCGCAGCGTTCCTCGCGCATGAATTCAAGTATAAACCCGGCACGGCCTTCCTCTACAACACCGCCGGGACGAATATGCTCTGCGCGATCCTGCGCCGCCGCACGGGGCAGAACCTGACGGAATACTTAAAGCCGCGCCTCTTTGAACCGCTCGGGATGCGCGACGTCGAGTGCTTCAAGCTCCCCGACGGCACCGAGATGGGCGGCGCGGGCAGCCGCCTCTGCACCGAGGATATGGCGCGGTTCATCCAGTTCGTCGCGAACAAAGGCGCGTGGGAGGGCAGACAGCTCCTCGAAGCGTCGTGGTTCGACCTCGCCGCGTCGAAGCAGGTCGGCAATGTCAGTGAGGTCTACGACAGCGCGAGCCCGGACTGGCGCTGCGGCTACGGCTTCCAGTTCTGGCGCTGCGTGCCGGAGCACGTTTTCCGCGCAGACGGCGCGTTCGGGCAGTACGGCGTCGTCTTTGAGGAGAAGGACGCCGTGCTGATCCTGCAGAGCGCGGCCGTGAACCAGCAGGAGCAGCTCACCGCCGCGTGGGCGCACATCCTGCCCGCGATCACCGACGAGGAGACGCTCCCGGAGAGCCCGTGGGCGCACGTCCTGCGGCACACGCTGGAAAGCGCCGAGACGAAAACGCTGCTCTCCACGCGCAACGCCGATTCCGAGAAAAAATACGGCGGGACTTTGTTCCGACCGGAAACGGCGCTGCCCGGCCTCGGGGACTTTATCGGCGGCATCTGGATCGTCCCGCCGATGGGCGGCAAAATGCAGAGCCTCTCGCTGCGCTTTGAGAACGACAAGGCGGTGCTCGTCTGCGAGGAGGACCGCGGGACGCAGATGCTTGACATCGGCATGAACAGTCATTTCGCGCTCTCCACGCTCCATGGGAGAACATACGGCGCGGTGGGCCGCTGGCGCGGCGCGGACCGGCTGGAGATCGAGGTCCGCCCGGCGGAAGCGGCGGGCGGCAAGCGGTGGCTCTGGAACTTCACCGAGAACGGCCTCGTGATCGAGAGCGAGCCGACGCTGCCCGTTTCGGGCGGCCTTGTGCGGGGCGGATACGAGCGCTTCGCGTTCACCCGCTGACGCGCGGCGCAGTCCTGCGCCGAGACGCAACCGGCGGTTGCTTGCTTTCCCGGCGAAACTGTGGTATGCTCTTTTCGAGGTGAAACAGGATGGATCTGAGCAGCACGCAAGAGGTAATATACCGTCTTCGGACCGCAGCGGAGATGTCGCAGCAGGCACTGGCCGACCGTGTCTTTGTGACGCGGCAGGCGGTCAGCCGGTGGGAGACCGGCGAGACCGTCCCGAACACCGAGACGCTGAGGCTTCTCTCCAAGCTGTTTGACGTCTCCGTCAACACCCTGCTCGGCGCGCCGAGAAAGCTCGTCTGCCAGTGCTGCGGGATGCCGCTGACCGACGACGGCCAGATCAGCCGCGAGCCGGACGGGACGTTCAACGAATCGTACTGCAAGTGGTGCTACGCGGACGGCGCGTTCGTCTACCGAAGCGTGGAGGAGCTGACGGAGTTCCTCGTCGCGCACCTGTCGAACGAACACTGGCCGCCCGAGGCGGCGCGGGCGTTTTTTGCCGCGCAGCTCCCGCAGCTCGCGCACTGGAAGCAGGAGAAAAACACATGAAAAACGACAACGCACATTCGGTCCGGCTCGTCGAGAGCCTGCGGCGCCATGCCGGGGAGGAGACGGCGGTGGAGTTCGAGCGGCTGCATCCACTCTCCAAGAGCGCGGATGTCGAAAAGAAATTCCAGTGGGCGCTCGACGCGTGCGGCTTTCTGGAGGCGCGCTTCGACGAAGACACCGTCGAGCAGATCCGCCGGGACTGCCGCTGCGGGGACGGGAAGTCCACGGCGGAGAAGATGCGGAAGCTCCTGAACCGCGCGGAGAGCGTCCGGGCGTTTGTGGAGCGCTTCAACGAAACGGAGCGCTTTGCTTCGCTCGAGTACGTCTCCGAGCGTGAACTGCGCTTCTGCTACCCGCAGTGCTATTGCGCCTGCGTCAAGCGCGTCCCGGAGCCGGTCCCGCGGACGTGGTGCCTCTGCACGCTCGGAAACGCCGAGGGCATCTTCCGCGCGCTCTTCGGGGAGATGGCGCGGGTCGCGCTGCTCGGGAGCATCAAGACCGGCGCGTCGCGCTGTGTCATCTCCGTTACGTGGTAAAAAGGCGAAAACCAGCCGCATGGCGATTCAAAAAAAGCAAGGCAGGGCGCTCGCCCTGCCTTTTCCGTTCGTGCGGCTCATCCTTTCGCCGCGGACCGCTCGAGCGGGCGCGTGCTCCTCGGGGAGGTGGCGCGGGTCTCGCTGCTCGAGAGCATCAAGACCGGCGCGGCGCGCTGTGTCATCTCCGTTATGTGGTAAAAAGTCG
>CANQIG010000050.1 GCA_947623765.1 uncultured Clostridia bacterium
ACGCTTCCGGAATGTTCCCGATCGACAGTCATACAAAGTCATACAATAGGGAGATGGTCGCGAAATTCGATGCGCGGCACGAAAAGGACGGGCTGCCGTGGAAGATCCTCGACATCCTTCCGCAGGTGCTTCTCGCGGGGGAGGACGCGGGCACGCTCACCGAGGAGGGCGCGAAGCTCCTCGACCCGACGGGCACGCTTGAGCCCGGCTGCCCGCTCGCGCCGCCGGAGGGCGACGCCGGGACCGGCATGGCCGCGACGAACAGCGTCCGCGTGCGCACGGGCAACATCTCGGCGGGGACCTCTGTGTTCTCGATGATCGTCCTCGAAAAGCCGCTCGAAAAGGTCCACACGGAGATCGACGTCGTGACGACGCCCTCCGGCGCGGACGTCGCGATGGTCCACTGCAACAACTGCACGTCCGATCTGAACGCGTGGGCCGGGCTGCTCTGCCAGTTCGCGAAGGCGGCGGGCCACGAGATGAAGCTCGGGCAGGCGCTCGACATTCTGTTCACTTCGTCGCTCTCGGCGGAAAAGGACCTCGGCGGGCTCTCGGCGGTGAGCTTCCTCTCCGGCGAGCCGGTCGCGGGCTTGGAGGCCGGCCGGCCGCTGTTCCTCCGCGCGCCGGACAGCCGCTTCACGCTCGAGAACTTCGGTCGTACATTGTTATACAGCGCGCTCGCGACGCTCCGCATCGGCAACGAGATCCTAAGGCGCGAGGAGCACGTCGCGGTCGATACGCTCTTCGGGCACGGCGGGTTCTTCAAGGCGAAGCTGCCGGGGCAGCGCGCGATGGCGGCGGCGCTCGGCTACCCGATCTCCGTGATGGAGACGGCGGGGGAGGGCGGCCCGTGGGGCATGGCGCTCCTCGCGCTCTACCGCGTGGACGGCGCCGCGCAGCCGCTCGAGGACTACCTCGAGCAGAAGATCTTCTCCGCCGGGAGCGTCGAGACCGTGCAGCCCGTCCCCGAGGAGGAGGAGAGCTTCGACCTCTTCCTCGCGCGCTTCAAAAAAGACCTCGCCGCGGAAAAAGCCGCGCTGCTCTGACCCCGCGCGGCCCCCATAAATCAAAAAAACTCGGTGCGGAACGCCCCCAAAGGCGCCCCGCACCGTTTCTCTTTCCACCGACCCCCCGCAGGGCGCGCGGCTCAAATTCATGCGCAAAAAGGCCCTTCCAGCCCCACGCTCCGCGCCTATCGTCCCGCCAGAGGGAAATTTCTACTCGGCATAGATTTCCAAAAACGATGTGATTTTCCCGTGCGTATATTCGCCCTCGATCAGCCCGAACTCCGGGTCACAATATTTCTCGTCATATAGCAGCGCCCAATGCGTATATCCCGCGTCCGTATGAACCGTCAGGATCGAATACTTGTAAGGGACCGGGTTCTTCTTGGAGATCCGCTTGTTTCTTTCCGCGTGTCCGATGCCGTAAACGTCGAGGATCTCCATCAGCTGGCCGATGCTCGTCGCCCCGTCTGTTTTCATGTCCTTGATGACTTCCTCGACGCTTTTCCCTGCGATCATGGCGATGCACGCCTGTCCGCACGTCAAAGGAGTCGGCTGCATTATAAGCTCCATCTACGATTCCTCCCATACCGGAGGTTCTCTTGATACACCTGAGTTTATTCAAAAAAACTCAATAGTTCTTCGTCGATCCTTGCGATCGGCTCTTTGTCCTTGATCTGGCTGTACAAAGCGAGTTTTGTGATCTCCGTCTTATCTTCGACCTGTGCGTACAGATCGTCAATATCCGTATAGGGCAGGGTGATCCCATACAATCCGCCGTATTCGATCCTTTCTTTCGGCGAAAAATAATCCGGCTGCAATAAGAGTTTCATGGTTCCAAGGAAGACAGCGTCCGCGTGATGGAGGCCCACTTCCTCGCGGCATTCTCTCACGATACACGCCCGTGGAGACTCGCCGCTCTCCACACACCCGCCGAAAATCTCATACCTGCTGCGCCACCGGTTCCACCCCAAAAGATAGTCGTTCCCGATTTTCACAACGGCAAGACAGTGTGTCAGAAGCGGATTTTTTTCCAAAACCGCTTCGTCTTCCCTTTCTAAGGAGATCAATACATTTCCGTCCTCATCCTTGCAAATATACGAATTACAAGAAATATCCATATGCGCCCCTCCAACTCCCGTTTCCCGTCCTCCTAATTCTACTACGCCCCGCCACCAAAGTCAACGCCGCCCTCGGGGAACGGCGCGTTCCCGGGGCGACGGTTTAGAACTGGTGTTTTTCGGTTATCGGTCAGACAAAAGGAAGTCCATCGAACCATATTTGCTAAGTAAAGCAAAGCCAGTGCACATACGCACTTATTGATTAAAATGATCTATCATTGTACGGCTCATTAGAAATGCCCTCACGATTTAGCTTAGAAACAAGTCTATTCAAGCGGGCCTTCCAAAACCGCAGAAACCACTTCTGCTTGCCAAATAATTTAACAAGCGCAGGGCTAAGGAAATAATATGTCTTGATAAAAGCCAATCCCCAAAAGTTTGTTGCCAGTTGATTATCTCTAAATCTGCGTAAAGTCCAAACTTCCGGGCAGTCATATGAACCATAGACTGCTGTTGCAATATAACATCCGCTTTTTGCCATTCTTCTTGCTTTTTCAGGACTATATCCCATTTTTCTCCTATGATTGTATCTTTCCCTGTAACCCATATTTATCCCCCTTGTGTTCCTAGTTTTATAAACTTCAATTTATCGTTTTCCTGATTTTACTACATACTAGGCAAAAAGTCAACACCTCCCTTTTCTTTCCAAACCCCGAGGTAAAACAGACTTCTTCTCTATCCCAGCAATAAACGGCCCGCGCCAAATACGCCTCGTTCCCCGCGCCACGCCCGCTTCGCCGCCAGCCCCGCGCGAAGCGGTAAGCCCTCCACCCCCGCACACCAAAATCAAAACGCCCAATTCCCGCAACAGACGGCCCGCGCCAAATACGCCTCGTTCCCCGCGCCACGCCCGCTTCGCCGCCAGCGCCGCGCGAAGCGGTAAGCCCTCCACCCTCCGCGCACCAAAATCATAATTCCCCGTTCTCGTCGCAAACGCCCGCGTTCCCCGCGCTACGCCCGCTTCACCGCCAGCCCCACACGAAGCGGTAAGCCCTTCACCCCCGCGCACCAAAATCAAAATGCCCGTTCCCGCAACAGATAGACCGCACCCAATGCGCCGCATTCCCCGCGCCACGCCCGCTTCGCCGCCAGCGTCGCGCGAAGCGGTAAGCCCTTCACCCCCTTCCCCCTCCATCCTCTCGCGCCAAGAACCCCCTCCAAAACTTTTTCTTGACAAATGCCCTTTTCTGTCTTACAATATCGTTAATCAATATTGAGAGACGATAAAGCAGAAAAACAAGCGTAAAATCATAACTCAAATGAAAGAAAGGAGAAGCAGCGATGCCCAAACGCTCGATGGAGAACCTCACCGAGTCGATGTTCTACGTGCTGATGGCGCTGCGGACCGGCCCGATGTGCGGCACGGACGCCGCAAAGTACGTGGAGGAGCGCACGGCGGGCCGCGTCCGCATCGGCCCGGCGACGCTCTACACGGTCCTCGCGAAGTTCGAGAACGAAAAGTACACCCGGCAGACCGAGGTCGACGGTCGCCGCCGCACCTACACGATCACCGAAAAAGGCGAAAAGGCGTTTCAGGCCGAGCTCGTGCGGCTTCGGCTCTGCGTCGCGGACGCGGAAGGAGGGGAGGAGCATGAGGAAGACGGTCTTCCGGCTCCCGCCGTGTCCGGCGTATGACGCGCCGGGAACGGAGCGCTGGCTCGGCGAGATGGCCGAACACGGGCTCCACCTGAAAAAAGAGGACAGCATCCACGTCTTCGCAACGTTCGAGCCCGGCGAGGCGAAGCCCGTCCGCTACCGGCTCGAGGCCGCGCCGGGCGGGACGGGCCTCCTCTCCGCGAACGGCGGCGAGCCCGCCTCCGACGCGAAGGAGATGGCCGAGTCGTTCGGCTGGGAGTACGTCGCGAACCGAGGGATGTTCTTCATCTTCCGCAGCGAGGACCCCGCCGCGCCGGAGTTCCACACCGACCCCAAATTGCAGGCCGAGGGCTTCCGCCGCCTCAAGCGGAACGAATACGGGAGCACGGGGTGGTCCGCGGTCCTGCTCGCCCTGCTGATCTGGGGTTACGCCGCGCTCGGCCCGCTCCTCCTGACCATTCGCTTCGGGACGGTATTCACGCTCCTGCTCTTTGCGGCGACCCTTTGGGAGACCGTCGGCCCGCTGCGGCAGGCGCGGGTGCTCGCGCGTCTCGAACGCCACCTGCGCGCCGGTGAACCGCTCCGCACGGCGAACCTGAAGCGCCCCAACATGGGCCTCTACCGCGCGCGGCGCGTCTTCGGCGCGGTGTGCGCCGCGCTGTTCCTCTTTGCGTTCGGGTCGTACTACTTCGGGGACCGCCTCGGCATGGGCCGCGTCCCGCTCGAGGACTACCAAAAGCCGCTGCCCTTCGCGACGCTCCTCGAGCTGACCGGCGGCGCGACTGTCGAGCCGTACTTCACGGGCCTCAGCTTCAATTCGGTCCGCGCGCGCCACGACCTCCTCGCGCCCGCCGTGATCGAGCGGGAGGAGTGCCCGCGCATCCGCGCCGCAGACGGCACGCTCCTCTACGAGGGCGTCTACGACGTCTCGTATTTCCGGACGCAGAGCGCCTTCCTCGCGGAGCGCCTTTTCAAAGAGATGCTTCGCGCGTACTCCAAAGAACACGAGACCGAGTCCCCGCTCTCCCTCCCCGGCGCTGACCGCGCCGCGCGCTTCACAGGGGAATTGCGCGAACTCTCCGTCCTCCTGCAAAAGGGCAAGACCGTCGCGCTCGTGCGCTTTGGCTCCGCGCAGGACCCGGCGACCGTCGATACGCTCGCCCGCCGCTTCGCCGATTGCCTCGACGCGCAGGACCCCGCCCGGTAATCGCCGCGCGCCGAAAACCCGAGTCCCCATCGTCGATTTGCCCTGCGTTTCCGAGGCGAATTGCGCGAGCGCTCCGTCCTCCTGCAAAAAGGCAAAGCCGCCGCGCAGGACCCGCCCAAACCGAGACCCTCGCCCGCCGCTTCGCCGCGCGCGATTCCGGCTTGCAAAGTGCGGAAAGCTATGGTACAATAAACTCGAATCAGGAAGGGCCGCCGGCATCGTTTGAGATCCGGGACGGCCGTTTCGCAAAACGGGGTGTTTAGGATGGACAAGGCCGGGTTTCTCGACCTGTTCCTGACCTTCGCGCGCATCGGCGGGCTGACCTTCGGCGGCGGCTACGCCATGCTGCCGATGCTGCAAAAAGAGGTCGTGGAGAACAAAAAGTGGGCCACCGAGGAGGAGCTCCTCGATTACTACGCCGTCGGGCAGTGTACGCCGGGCGTGATCGCGGTGAACGTCGCGACGTTCATCGGGCAGAAGACGCGCGGCGTCCTCGGCGGGATCGTGGCGACGCTCGGCGTCGTCGCGCCGTCGTTCGTCATCATTCTCGTGCTCGCGACGCTCATCACGCACTTCGCGGAGTACCCGGTCGTCGCGCACGCGCTCGCGGGCATCCGCGTGGCGGTCGCGGCGCTGATCGTCTCGGCGATCGTGAAGCTCTGGAAGAAGGGCGTGAAGGACCTGCTCGGCGTCGTGATCTTCGCGCTCGTCATCCTGCTCTCGCTCGTGCTCGATGTCTCGCCGATCATCATCGTCGTCACGGCGATGCTCTTCGGCATCCTCTACGGGCGGCTGACCGCGAAAGCCGGGAAGGAGGAGAAGAAATGACCTTCCTCCTGCTGTTCTACGAATTCTTCAAGGCCGGGCTGTTCGCGATCGGCGGCGGCCTCGCGACGCTGCCGTTCCTCTACGACATCGCGGAAAAATACACGTGGTTCGACGAGCGGATGCTCTCCGATATGATCGCGATCTCCGAGAGCACGCCCGGGCCCATCGGGGTCAACATGGCGACGTACGCCGGCTACAACGCCGGGGCGTATGTCGCGGGGATCCCCGGCGGCATCCTCGGCGCGGCGACGGCGACGATCGGGCTCATCACGCCGAGCGTCATCGTGATCCTCATTGTCGCGCAGTTTTTGAAGCGCTTCAAGGAGAGCAAGATCGTGCAGGACGTGTTCTATACGCTGCGTCCCGCCGTGACGGGCCTCATCGCCTGCGCCTGCTTCTCGACGATGACCGGCTCGCTGTTCTTCCCGGAGGCACTTTCCGGGTTCTCGTTCCCGGGGAGCCTCGTGCAGCTCTTCTCGCTGCCCGCGCTCGCGCTCTTCGCGGTGCTGCTCTTCGGCGTACTGAAATTCAAAAAAGTCCACCCCGTGGTCTTTATCGCGGTCGCGGCGGTGGTCGGGATCGTTCTGAAATTCTAAAAACGTCCGCGTTTTTGCGCGGACAGATCATCGAAACGGAGGGACTGAAATGGCAAAGGAACGTGATCCGTGGGACAGAGAGGACGACATCTCGCTGCTCTCCGTCTATGATCTCGAGACCGGGGCGGTGACCGTCCTCAAGGAATTCGACCACCTGATCGAAGCGCCCAACTGGTCTCCGGACGGGAATTTCCTCACGTACAACAGCGGCGGGAAGATCTACAAATTCGACCCCGCGACGGGGGAGAGCCGCGCGGTGGACACCGGGTTCGTCACGATGTGCAACAACGACCACGTCCTGTCCCCGGACGGGACCGCCATCGCGGTGAGCCACATGACGCGCGAGGACTTCCAGTCGCGCGTCTACACGGTGCCGCTCACGGGCGGCGTGCCGCGCCTCATCACGCCCATCGGGCCGAGCTATCTGCACGGCTGGTCGCCGGACGGCAGGACGCTCGCCTACTGCGCAGAGCGCAAGGGCGAATTCGACATCTACACGGTCCCGGTCGAGGGCGGCGTCGAGACGCGCCTCACGGACGCGCCGGGCCTCAACGACGGCCCGGAGTACGACAGCGCCGGGGAGTACATCTGGTTCAATTCCGTGCGCACCGGGCTGATGCAGGCGTGGCGCATGAAGGCGGACGGCTCCGAGCAGACGCAGATGACGTTCGACGAGGGCTGGAACACATGGTTCCCGCACATCTCCCCGGACCGCAGGCTCGTCTCGATGATCTGCTACAAAAAAGGCGATCTCGAGCCGTGGCAGCACGTCCCGCACAAGAACGTGGAGCTGCGCGTCATGAACGCGGACGGCTCCGACGTGCGCACCGTCGTGAAGCTCTTCGGCGGGCAGGGGACGATCAACGTGAATTCCTGGGCCCCGGACAGCAAAAAGTTCGCGTTCGTCAGCTACCGCCTCCCCGACCGCGACGGCGACTGAACAAAAGCAACAGCACTCCGCCGCGTCATGCGCGCGGACAGCCCCGCTCCGCGCCCGCCGCGCGGCGCTCAACGGGACATTCTAATCCCCAGACAGCCGGTAATTTGCGTTCTTCGCTGCCGCCTCGCCGACTGCAACGCCGACTGAGCAAAGCAAACGCGCCGCCCCCGTCCTGAACGCGGGGCGGCTCCGCTCTGCGCCCCCGCGCTGCCCTCCTCCGGGTAGGGACTAATCAACCGGAATTTCTCATCCCCAACCGCCGGAAGCTCGCGTCCGTCCCTGCCGCCTCCCCGACCGCGACGGCGACTGAGCAAAGCAAACGCCCCGCCTCGTGCCATGAACGCGGACAGCCCCGCTCTGCGCCCGCCGCCCAGCGCTCAACGGAAGTTTCTATTCCCCCGACAGCCGGAAGTTCGCATTTGTCCGTTTCCATCTCCCGGAGGGCGACAGGAACCGAGAAAAAAGCGAAAAAACACACAAAAAAGCGTGGAGTTTTTCCACGCTTTTCGCTTTTCGGGAACCCGCCCGGCCTATTGCAACTTCCCGCGTGCGGTGTTATAATAGTTGCAAATGCAATGATTTTTGCCGCTTGCCAAAGAAAAGGATGAGATGATCTTGAAACTGTTCGATCCGGCGCGGATCCTGAAAAAAGAACCGGTACAGGGGGAGATCCCCAGCGGGAAGGAGCTCCTGCGCGAGACGGTCGCGATGGCGTGGCCCTCGGTGGTGGAATCGTTCCTCGTGGCGCTCGTGGGCTTCATCGATACGGCCATGGTCTCGACGCTCGGCTCGTACGCCATCGCGGCGGTCGGCCTGACGCAGCAGCCGAAGTTCATCGGGCTGTGCCTCTTCATGGCGATGAGCACGGCGATCTCGGCGCTCGTCGCGCGGCGGCGCGGCGAGGAGAACCGCGAGAGCGCCGTCCACATCGTGCGTATGTGCATCCTCGTGACGCTGATCCTCACCGCGATCATCAGCACGGCGTTCGTGGCGTTTGCCGACCCGTTCATCCGCTTCGCCGGGTCCGCCTCGGATACGCACGAGGCCGCCGTGGAGTATTTCCAGGTCATCATGTCGGGCATCGTCTTCACGACGGTGATGCTCGTCATCAACGCGGCGCAGCGCGGCGCGGGCAACACGAAGCTCGCGATGCGCACGAACCTCGTCTCGAACGGCGTGAACGTCGTCTTCAACTACCTGCTCATCGGCGGGAATTTCGGGTTCCCGGCGCTCGGTACGCGCGGCGCGGCCATCGCGACGGTGATCGGCTCGGCCTGCGGCTGCGCGATGAGCGTCTACTCGCTGTTCTCGAAGCAGTCCTTCGTGTACATCCGCGGGATCCGCGGCTGGTTCGCCTCCCGGTTCGACATCCGCTCCCTGATGAACGTGGGGATGTCCGCGTTCGTCGAACAGATCTTCATGCGCATCGGCTTCCTGCTGTTCGCGATCACGGTCGCGAACCTCGGCACGACGCAGTACGCCGCGCACCAGATCGGCATGAACATGATGAGCCTTTCGTTCTCGTTCGGCGACGGCCTCTCGGTCGCGTCCGTGGCGCTGATCGGCCGCAGCCTCGGGCAGGCGCGGCGCGACCTCGCCCGGCTCTACTCCTCCATGACGCGGCGGCTCGGGCTGTGCTTCGCGTTTCTGATGTCCATGGTGTTCCTGTTCCTCGGGCGAACGCTCTTTTCGATCTTCTCCAGCGAGACGGAGATCCTGAACCTCGGCGAGATGATCATGCGCGTGCTCTGCGTCGTCATCTACTTCCAGATCACGCAGGTCATTATGACGGGATGCCTGCGCGGCGCGGGCGACGCGAAGTTCACGGCGTTCTCTTCGCTCGTCAGCGTGGCGATCATCCGCCCGGGCCTGAGCTGGCTGCTGTGCTATCCCTGCGGCCTCGGGCTATTCGGCGTGTGGATGGGCCTCTTCGGCGACCAGTTCACCCGGTTCATCCTGAGCTTTGTCCGGATGAAGCAGGGCAAATGGCTGCAGATCAAACTCTAATACCACCCAAACCACAGCAAAATCCAGCGCGCGGCGCCCTGCTTTCGGCAGGCCCCGCGCGCTCCGCTTTGCCCGCTTTCTCGGGGCTCATTCTCCGTCCCGTACATACAACGCCATTTTCTCTCATCGCTGCACCGCAACTCGTATGTTTCTCCCCGCCAACGCCTGTCGCCACGTCTCATCGGCACCTCGGCATCCGTCTATATCCGTGAAAATCGGAGCTTTCTCCCACCCCGAGCGAGACAAGAATGAAACCCGCACCTTTGCCTCTGCCAAATTGCCCTGAAAAAGCCGCATGTCCATGGAGAGGCTCCGGGACGAAAGCCGCAGGCTAAACCCCTTCAAACCACCTCTAAAGATATTCCAAGAACAGTCTGTTTCCGGGCCGTTTCCATTTCCCGCCATCCCCCGCGCGGCGCATCGTTCGCGCGGCGGGCGCATAGAAATGACGGAAAGGAGGCTGCAAAATGCGCGTATTGGAGAATATTTCGGAGCTGACCGGCGGCACGCCGCTGCTGCGGCTCCGCCCTTTGGAGGCGCGGTTCGGCTGCGTGGCGCGCATCCTCGCGAAGCTCGAATATACGAACCCTTCGGGCAGCGTCAAGGACAGGGCGGCGCTCGCGATGCTGGAGGCCGCGGAAAAAGAGGGGCGGCTGCGCCGCTCGACGGTGATCGTCGAGCCGACGAGCGGGAACACCGGGGTCGCGCTCGCGGCGTTCGCGGCGGCGCGCGGGCTCCCGGCGGTCCTCGTTATGCCGGAGACGATGAGCGCGGAGCGGCGGGCGCTGCTCGCAGCGTACGGCGCGCGTCTCGTGCTGATGCCCGGCGCGGAGGGCATGGCCGGCGCGGTGCGCAAAGCGCGCGAGATCGCCGCGTCGCTGCCAGACGCGTTCCTGCCAGATCAGTTCGGGAACCCGGCGAATCCCGCCGCGCACGAGCGCACCACCGGACCGGAGATCTGGGCGGATACGGACGGCACGGTGGAC
>CANQIG010000051.1 GCA_947623765.1 uncultured Clostridia bacterium
GCCGTGAGCGGCTTTTCCTTCGCCTCGGTCTCGAGGAACACGCGGAAGTTCCGCTCGAGATCCCCCATGAATTCGGGCGGGAAACCCCAGAAATTCATGGAGACCGTCGCGTCCGGCTCGATCGCCGTCCAGCTTTCGCCCTCGTCCTCGGTGTACGCCGGACCGTCCGCCCGCCGTTCGATGTGCTTGCGCTCCACCACGGTCGCGAGCATTCCGTCCTTCGTGCCGCACACGCCGCGCGAGACGTAGCCGTTCTCTGTCAGCGTATTTTCGAGCTTATAGCCCACCATCGCGCAGGGCAGCGGGCGTTCGCCCTCCTGCAGCGCCGAGAGGAATTCGGCGAGCTTTCGGAACGCCTCCGCGCCGTAGAAGTCGTCCGCGTTGATCGCGGCGAACGGCGCGTCCACAAGATGCCGCGCCGCGAGCACCGCGTGCCCGGTCCCCCAAGGCTTCACACGGCCTTCGGGGACGGAAAAGCCATCGGGCAGATCGTCCAGCCGCTGAAACGCGTATTCCACCGGGATGTGCGCCGCCATGCGGTCGCCGATCACCGCGCGGAAATCGGCCTCATTCTCCTGTTTGATGATGAAGATCACCTTGGAAAATCCGGCGCGCAGCGCGTCAAAGACCGAATAATCCACGATGATCTCGCCGTTTTGCCCGACCGGGTCGAGCTGCTTCAGGCCGCCGTATCGGCTGCCCATGCCCGCCGCCATGACGAGCAGGATCGGTTTCGCCATAAGAATCACATTTCCTTCTTGCCTGTATTTGTTCGCGAAGGCCGGCTCATGTGCCGTCCTCGTAGATAAACCGGTGCAGGTGCGTCGCCGCAGTGGGGAGGTCGTAATTCCACATCCACATCTCCCCCTCATAATATCCGAAGTCGTACCCCTCCGTGTCGCTCGGGATGGAGAGCCGCTCGACCGTGAAATCCGACACCGCAAAGGTCGAAAGCCCGAGAAGCTCGCCCAGATCGAGCGAGGTCTCACAGATCGAAAGCAGTTCCCGCAGCACGCCCGGGTACTGGAGCGGCGAAAGGCGGGTCAGCCGGTCAAAGGCGGAGGAGATCACCGCCTGCTGGCGCTCAGCGCGCACGTTGTCGCTGTCGATCGCCCGGATGCGCCCGTAAGCCACCGCCTGGTTGCCGTCGAGCAGCGCCGTCCCGGCGCTCCCCGTATAGGGCGTTGCCGGGCCGTCGAGGGATTCCGGGCTCGACGACGCGAGCGAGGTAAGATTCAAGTTGAGCTGCTCGATCTCCGCGTCGGTGAGTTCGACCTCCACCCCGCCGACGGCGTTCACGATCTTCGCTGTCGCGGCGAAATTGACGGTCACATAATCCTTCACATCGAGCCCGTAGTTCTCATTGATCACCCGGATCGCCGCCTCCGGCCCGCCGTAGGCGTACGCGCCGTTGAGCTTGTCGTACCCGGACCCGTAAGGGGTCAGCTCTCCCATATAGACCCGCGCGTCCCGCAGGATGGAGGAGAGCTTGATCTTATTGTGTCTGCGATCTACGGAGACCACCATAATCACATCGCTGTTCCCGGAAAACGCTCCGCTGCCGCCGCGCGTATCCACCCCAAAAAGCAGGATATTTTTGATCTTGCTGTCGGTATACGTCCCGGATGTGATCCCGAGCGTTTCCGGCCTGCCGGAGATCTCCGTGGTCCTAAGACCGCCCAGAAGGAACTTCGAGGCGGCCATCATCAGTATGCCCATAAGAATACACAGGGAAAATACGACGCCCAAAAGGATCTTCAGGCCCCGGTGGTGTTTTTTCTTCTGATTCCGCTTGACCATCTTGTTTGAGGTGTAGCTGGAAATATCCTCAAACCCGCGTCTTTTTCCTCTCGCCATGAAATCCTCTCGTTTCCGCGCGGCCCGTGGCCGCCATCCCTTTTTCCGTTTGCGGTCCTCAGAACATTATAGCGGATTTCCGGCGTTATGTCAACACAATCCGACGCAAAGCACGCGCTTTTGCGATCTTTCTCTCCCGCGCGGCGGAAAGGTCAAGCGTTGTAATTGCCCGGCTTGCAGAGAAATTCGTGAACCCGCGTCGAGAGAAAGTCCGCCGTGTAGGCAGGGGTGAGGATCACCGCCGTGTCCGCGCCGCGCCCGGTCCCCGCCACCGCGACGACCGGTTTGCCGTACGCGGCGGCCCCGGCGTCCATCGCCATCATGCCGATCTCGACGCAGACCTTCGTCCCCTGGCTGATCATCCGGAGCGTATGCGCGACGATCTCCACGGGGTACGCCCCGGAGAACTTCCGCGAGAGCGCGCGTTCCGCGCCGCTGAGCGCGTGCGCCGCGCGGACGATCCGCACTCCCGCGCGTTCGAGCCGCTCCCGCGTCCCGTCTTCCAGCGCGCGCGCCCCCGGCGCCGAAAAGCCGTCCACCTGGCCCACCATGACGACCGGCACGCGGACGCCTTTTTCCTCCATGAGCGCGACGAGCTTCTCCGCGGTCTCCCCCGTGTTGGAGGAGACGAGGATCCCCAGATCCCGCTGCGCCGCCGCTTCCAGGGCGATCGCCAGTGTCTCTGCGGTGTTTTCTCTGCCCGCCCGTTCAAATATGCGCATTACGATCCCCGCTTTCCTTTGTTTCCGTATTTTTTCGCGAGCTTTTTGGAGAGCCCGCCCTGTCCGGTCTTCTCGCCGCGCTTTGGCTCCGGCTTTCTCATTTCGTCCCGCCGCCGCAGAAAGAGCGTGATCTCCGAGCGGTTGTGGAAAAGCTGCCGCGCCCCGAGAAGCGCATAGCCGGAGAGCGACCGGAGCCCCGAAAGGATCTCCCGGTAGGAGAAGTCCTTGGGCAGCTTCATCGTCATGACGGCGAGCGCGCCCGCGTTCAGCAGCGGCCAAAAACCGTCCATCACGCGCGTGCTCTGCCGCACATCGAGCTTCATGTCGTTCACCGCGAGGTCAAAGCGGCTGTCCGGAAACGCTTTGAGGAAATCCTCCGCGCGCATCTGCCGGTACGTGACGTTCTCCATCCGCTCGATCTGGGGTTTTAGCCGGCTCGGGTCGATCGCCGTCACGGCGATGCCCTGCTCGGCGAGGACCTTCGTCCAGCCGCCGGGCGCCGCGCCGAGGTCGACCGCTGCGTGTATCCCCGCGAAGTCGATCCCGAAGACCTCCGCCGCCTCCCGGAGCTTGAATTCCGCCCGGGAGACGAACCCGAAGCCCGCCCGCGCGTAGTGCGGCTCGCCGCCGCTGCGGTGGGTCAGGTTTTCCTCCGCGTCCCCGACGCCGACATAGACCGCGTCCGCCGCCGCGAACACCGAGACGATCCGGCGGCTCCCCGCCACATCGACCGCAAACCCGTGTTCCGCGAGTCGCTGGGAGACGCCCGGGGTCAGACCGGCGTCAAACGGCAGACCGTCTGCAAAGCGCGTCTGCACGCTGACGGAAAGTTCCTCGGAAAGATGCGGGAGCGCGGCAGCAAAAACCGCCTGCGCGTCTGCGCCGCGCGGCAGCACGTCAGTCACCGCGAAGAGGTGCCGCACGAAGATGACCGGTGTTTTTCGGACGGTCTCCGCGAGCGCCGCCGGGGCGAGCGCTGTCTCCGCAAGGCCGACGTCTTCCGAAAGCCTTTGCAGGAATGAGAACGTCCCGTCTGCACGCTGGAACTCGAAGAGCGTCAGATCAAAATGCGCCGCCTGACAGGTAAAAACAAAGCGCGTCATGCCTTTGTAAAATCGCGGTCATAATCGAAGCCGCAGGCCGCGAGCCACGTCTTCGCCATCAGCGTCGCGCCCATCTGGTTCGGGTGTACGCGGTCCCACGCGATGAGCGCGGAGTGCTGCACGGTAAAATACGCGTCGTACATGGCCTGAAAATCCACGAAAACGCAGCCGGACTCCTTCGCGAGGCGGCGGCAGATCTCCACATATTCCTGCATCCGCGCGCGCATCCGGTCGGCGCGGTTCGGCTCCATATAGTACGGCGTCGCGAGGATCACGCCCTTCGCGGCCTTTTTCGCCGCGGCGATCATCTCGCGCAGGTTCCGCTCGTATTCCTCCGGGGAGACCGCGAGATCCGGAAAGCCCGGCTGGTCGAACTGCCGCCAGACGTCGTTGATGCCGATGCAGATCGACACCCAGTCCGGGTGCAGGTCCAGCACATCCCGCGAAAAACGCGCGAGCAGATCGCGCGACGTGTTGCCGCCGACGCCCGAATTGGTCAGCCGGAGGTTCAGGTCCGGGTAGACGGCGTAGAGCAAGTTCTCGATCATGCGCGGATACCCGTGCCCCATGTTGTCGAACAGTCCCTCGCCGACCGGCTGGGCGCTGCCCATGTCGGTGACGGAATCCCCGGCGAGCACGATGCGGTCAAAAGCCTCAAAAATCATACCGATCCCTCCAATGCGGGCCCATACCCGCAGGTTCTCCCTAAAGTATACAATCAAATCCCGGAAATGGCAAGCGCAGGATGAAAAAATGCGGGCGGCCAAAAATTTTTTCGTTTTTCCGTTGACAGAAAACCGCAATATTGGTATAATAAGAGGGCTGTGAGACCCATTAGCTCAGTTGGCAGAGCACTTGACTTTTAATCAAGGTGTCCGGAGTTCGAATCTCCGATGGGTCACCAAGCGCCGGTGTAGCTCAGTTGGTAGAGCAGCTGATTTGTAATCAGCAGGTCAGGGGTTCGAGTCCGTTCACCGGCTCCAGAGGGACGGGGAAGATGCTGTTCTTCCCCGTCCCTCTGGTTTTTCCGGACACGATCTCAACCCCCTCCCGGAACCGTAAAAAGACACGGAAGCGCACGGCAGATCGCCGCACGCTCCCGTGTCTTTCTGTTTCTAAAACACGTAGTCTGAAACGCAGTCGTACCAGTGGACGAACGTCTCGCCGTTTACGGTGAGGCGTTCGTTTTCGGGCAGCATCTCGGTCCAGCGCTTCTTGTAGCGCGAAAACGCCCAATCGTCGCGGTTGAACCGCCGCCAGAGCACCGTGCGGCCATTCCGGTCGATGAACTGCTCGCTGACGACCGCGTCGTTGAAGCACTCGATGTCCATCACACAGACCGTATCAAAGGTCTTCCCGAGGATCTCCACCTCGTACCGCCCGACGACGTCGAGCGTCTGCGCGCCCGCCTCGGCGGTGACGGTGCTCCCTTCCCGCGTGATGACGCCCTTTCGCCTGAGGTCCGTCTCGTTCCCGATGTTCTCCGGCCCGAAGCCCCAATTCCCGAGGAACGCGTCGCCGTCGAGGAACGTGAAGAGCTTCTTCACGCCGCCCTCGGTGTGCCATTCCGCGAGGAACCGGCTGTGGTCGTCGGTGAGCTGCGCGATGAACCGGCGCTCCATCCGGTCAACGCTCCCGGTGCGGAAATAATCCTCGGCGTCGAACTGCACCGCGCGGATCTCCATACCCTCGATCCCATGAATCTCTGCTTTCCCGACGACCTCCAACTCCGTCCACTCGGTCCGCGCGCCGGTCGGCTGCTCGTAGAGTCCCCAGCGCAGCTTCTCCCCGAGCCTCGGCACGATCATCCAGCCCTGCAGCTCCTCCCATTTCACGGAGAACGGCTGCTTGTCCAGCCGCCGGACAGTGTACTTCGGCAGCGTTTGTGGCATTTCTTTCATTTCTGTGACCTCCCTTGGGGAACGCGGCGGGATCGGGTATAGCGCCCGGAAGCGCTTCTTCGCGGCGAAAAGCCGGCTCTTCACCGTGCCGAGCGGCACGCCCAGCCGCCGCGCGGCCTCTGCCTGCGGCAGCTCGCGCCAGTAGAGCAGATAGAGCAGTTTGCGGTCGCCTTCCGGCAGCCTGCGAAGCGTCTCCACGACCTCGCTCTCCTCCCCGGCGCAAAGCGGCTCCGTCTCCGCCGCCTCGGGCTCCGGCTCGTCCCGCCGCGTGCGGTACCAGTCGTTGACCCGGTTCCGCGCGATGCGGTACAACCACGGCCGAAAGCGTGCTTCGTCCCGCAGCGCTCCGTGCTTTCGGTACGCTGTGAGGAGCACCTCCTGCAGCACATCCTCCGCGTCGTCCTTCGTCGGCAGACGCAGCCGCAGAAAACGTTCCAGTACGGGCCGTTCCGCCTCCAAAAGCGTCTCGATCTCCACGGATCTCACCCTCCCCTCTCTGAATTTCAAGGCGACATTGTTTTCGCCTTCACAGAAGAAGACGGGTTTTTCGCGCAAAAGGTTCGCGAAAAACGAGAAAAGCCGGGAAGGCGTTCGCCCTCCCGGCAAAGATCCTGTTTATTTCTTCGGAGCTTTCTCCGTCTTGCGGACCATCCATGTGGCGTAGAGCGGCGTCGCGATGCACAGCGACGTATAGCAGCCGACCGCCACGCCGACCATCATCGGCAGGGCAAAGGTCTGCACCGTGCCGAGCCCGTAGACCGTCGCCACGATGAAGATGACGAGCAGCGCGAGAAACGTCGTCACGGAGGTGAGCACCGTGCGGGTCACCATCTGGTTGAGGCTCTTGTTCACGATGCCCGGCAGCGCGTCCGCCGCTTTCGACGGATTCAGCTTCCGGTTCTCACGGATACGGTCGTAAACGACGATCGTGTCGTTCAGCGAGTAGCCCAGGATCGTCAGGATCACCGCGATGAACACGTCGTTCACCGAGAATCGGAACAGCACGAACGCGATGAACACGAGGCACACGTCGTGCAGCAGCGCGACAATGGCCGTGACGCCCGCGAAGATGCCGCCGATGTTCTTAAAGCGCAGCGCGATATACGCGAGCAGGATCGCAAAGGTCAGCACCATGCAGACGAGGCACTTCTGGAAGAACCGCGCGCCCATAGTCGGGTCGACCGAACTCGACTCCACGACGGAGAACGTGCGGTCACTGTACGCCTCGGAGAGCGCATCGGCAACGGCCTTCTGCTCCTCCAGCGTCACGCCCTCGTTCCCCGCGAAGGACACCGTCACCTGCTTGCCCGCGCCGCCGATGGCCTCCGCCGTCGCGACGGAAACGTTCCGTCCGGTGACTTCCTGCACCTTCGTGGCGATCTCGTTGGAATCGACGTCACCGTCCACGGAGTAGCGGATCATGGCGCCGCCCGCGAATTGGATATCCAGCTTCGGCCCGATGATGACCGAGAGGATCAGGCCCACCGCGATCACGGCGGCGGAAATGATGAAGAACACCTTACGATGCTCAAAGAAGGTAAACGCAAACTGCTTTGCGGGCTTGTCGGAGCCGCCGAAGAACCACTTCTTCCGGAACACCTTGAAGCCGGAGAGGGATTTCAGCATCTGGCGCGCACAGAACACGCCCATCACAAAGTTGCCGATCACGCCGACGAGCAGCGTATAGCCGAAGGAATAGATCGCGCCGGTCGTGGACTCACCGAAGATCTTGGAGAGGATATTGGACGGCCCGAACACGCCGATGAGCATCAGCGCGACGATCAGGATCGTGATGTTGCCGTCCACGATGGACCAGAGGCTGTTAGAGCAGCCGCGGTGCACCGCGCCGTCCAGCGTCTTGCCGGAGCTGAGCTCCTCCTTGATGCGGCTCGCCGTGATGATGTTCGCGTCCACGCCGACGCCGATCGAGAGGATCAGGCCCGCGATGCCCGGCAGGGTCATCGTGAAGCTGTTGACAAACGGGAAGAAACCGGAGACCGCGGCAAATGTGAGCGCGAGCTGGCCCGCGAGGGAGAGCATCGCCACAAAGCCCGGCAGCCGGAAAACAACGATCATCAGGACCGCGATCACGATGAACGCGATG
Source organism: uncultured Clostridia bacterium (assembly GCA_947623765.1). Lineage (GTDB taxonomy): Bacteria > Bacillota > Clostridia > Oscillospirales > Acutalibacteraceae > Hominenteromicrobium. Next base: position 7,688 of record CANQIG010000051.1, read on the forward strand.
ATCCCGGCGATCATCATGGCGTCCAGAGACTGGAGGCCAAGCGTCGGGTTGATCGTGCTGAAATTCGAGGTCTGCAGCGCGAAGGGAAGCGCGCCGCCCTGGATCGTGGAAGCGAGCTCCGAGGCCTCCGCCGCCGTGAAGCTGCCCGTAATGACGGCGCTGCCGTCCGTGATGGCGGTCTGCACCGTCGGGTAGGAGATCATCACATCATCCATCCAGATGGAGATGGTCTGCCCCACCATGCGGCTCGTCGCCTCCGCGAACTTCTCGGCGCCCGCGTCGGATAGCTTCAGAGAGACGACATACTGGTACTCGCCCGTGGTGTCGTTCCGCTGCATCATCGGGGTCGCCTCGACAACATCGTTGCCCTCGAGGACGATCTTCTCCGCCGTCTCGCCGGCCGGGACCTCATAGACCGGCTCGCCGTCGTCGTCATAGCTCATCTCCTCGTACTCCATGCCCTCGCGGAAGGTGAGCAGCGCCGTCGCGGAGATCTCCTTGATCGCGGTCTCCGGATCGAAGTCGCTCTCCCCGCTGCGCCACGGGAACCGGACGATGATCTTGTCGTTGGCTTCGTCGGTATACAGTTCATAGTCCGTGATGCTTCTCGACACCATGCGCAGTTCGATGATCGCCTTCGCCGCGTCGAGCTGCTCGGGCGTGGCGTCCACGCCGTCCGCAGGGCTGAACGTCGCCTCCACGCCGCCGCGGATATCGATGCCCCAGCGGATATCCCCAACGCCCTTGACCCATGTCTGCTTGATGTCGCCGTTCTGCGTATACACGCCGAAGATCGACGTATACGCCAGCGCAAGGATCAGGACGAGGAGGATAAAGAATACCGGTTTTTTCACACGCTTCATTTTTATGTTCCTCCAGTGGACTTCTTCGGGAAATCCTGGCGCCCGTTTGAACGAGGCCCCGGGGTCTCCCGTGTACATTGAGACAGGGTGACCGGGGGTCACCCTGTCTCACCCGATCTCTCGGGAAAATCAGCTGTTATTCCTCGACCGCTTCGGCGGGAGCCTCTTCCTCGGCTTCCTCTCCGGCAGTCTCCGCCTCCGCCTCGAGCAGCGCGCGGATCGAGAGGGAAACGCGCTTGCGCTCGAAGTCGATGTCGGTGATGAGCACGCGGACGGTCTGGCCGACCTTGAGCACATCCTGCGGCTTCTCGATGCGGCGGTCCGCGATCTGGGAGATGTGGATCAGGCCGTCGATGCCGGGGATGATGCGCGCGAACGCGCCGAACGTCGTCATGCCCACGACGGTCGCGTCGCAGACGGTCCCCACGGGATACTGGTTCTTCAGGATCTCCCACGGGTTGTCCTCGTTCTTCTTATAGCCGAGAGAGATCTTGCCGTTCTCGCGGTCGAGCGCCTTGACATAGACCTCGACGGTGTCGCCCACGGAAACGACCTCGCTCGGATGCTTGATGCGGTTCCAAGAGAGCTCGGAAACATGGATCATGCCGTCCACACCGCCGAGATCGACGAACGCGCCGAAATTCGTCAGGGACTTGACAGTGCCGGTGAAGGTCTGCCCTTCCTCGATCGTCTCCCAGAACTTCGCCTGCGCGGCCTTGCGCTGCTCGCGGAGCACGGAACGGATGGAACCGACCGCTCTGCGGCGCTGGCGGTTGACCTCGATGATGCGGAACTGGACCTCCTGGTCGCGGAGCGCTTCCAGATCGTCGCCGCGGTTCGCGGTCGCCTGGGACGCCGGGATGAAGACGCGGATGCCGTTGTAGAGCACGATGACGCCGCCCTTGACGATCTCCGTCACCTTGCCGGTGAGGATCTCCTGCGCGTCCATCGCCGCGGCGATGTCTTCCCAGCCCTTGATCGCGTCGATGCGGCGCTTCGAGAGCATGATGGTGCCTTCCTGATCGTTGGTCTTCATGATGAGCAGATCCATCTCGTCGCCCACCTTAACCAGATCCTCGGGCTTCGCGTTCGGATCGTTCGAGAGCTCGTTCGCCGGGATGAAGCCCGCCTGCTTCCTGCCCACGTCCACATAAACTTCAGTCGGAGAGATGCCCACTACAACGCCATGTACCTTCTCGTCTGTATTGAAGCTTTTCAGAGACTCCTCGAGCATCTCCGCAAAGTTTTGTTCGTTCATGTCTGTCATGGTAACCAGTACCTCCTTTATAATTCCCGCCGGAGTCGATGCCCCGGCAGTAATGCCGATGTTCTGCCCGCCCGGAAAGGACAGGGCTTTGAGCTCCTCCGCCGTCTCCACCAGATGTGTCTCACAGATCGGAGCGCACACGTCGCGGAGCTTCGCGGTGTTGGAGCTGTGCCGTCCGCCGACGACGATCATGACGTCGCTTTCGGCAGCGAGCCGCTTCGCCTCTTTCTGGCGATTCGCGGTCGCATTACATATTGTATCAAAAACGGAAGCGTTTGTACAGACCTTTT
>CANQIG010000052.1 GCA_947623765.1 uncultured Clostridia bacterium
CGACCTTTTCTTCGCCCGCACCCGTTTCCGACTGTTTGGGCGTTCCATCGACCCCTGCGGGTTCCTCCGTTCGCGTGGACGCTCCATCCTTCTCCGCGTCCCCGTCATCTTCCGAGCCTGTGTTCGCCGCTTTCGGCATTGTGCGCGATTGTGGGGTGGGCTAAGGCGTTCCACCCCTCCCGGCGCATCACTTCTTCCTCCGGATCCACTCCTTCGCGAGGTCCAGCCCGCCGAGAAGCGCGATCACCAGCAAAATCGAGCCGCTGTTCGCGAGCAGCATCCGCGTCTCTCCGCCGCGCTCTTCCCGCGTCACGTACACGACCTTTTCTTCGCCCGCACCCGTTTCCGACTGTTCGGGCGCGTCATTCGTGCCCGCGGACGCAGCAGCATTTTCAGGTGCCTTGTTCCCCGTTTCGCCATTATCATCTCCCGAGCCTGTGCTCCCTGCCTTCGGCGTTGCGGTGGGTTTGGGCGTTTTGGTAGGCTTCGGCGTGTTGGTGGGCTTCGGGGTGTTCGTCGGTTTCGGGGTGTTCGTGGGCTTCGGCGTGTTTGTCGGGTCCGCTTCGCGCTCCCCGCGCGTCGCCGAGACCGTGTAGACCTCCCGCGTCTTCCCGTCCTCCGCCGTCACCGTGATCTCAAAATCGACCGTGCTCCCGCCCGCGCCGAGGTTTCTCCGGTTCACGCGCACCGACGCGCCGTCGCTCGCCTCCGTCTCGAATTCCAGCGCCGTCACGTCATACGGCACTTCCAATGTATAAAAATGCGTTTCCGGCGAGAATCCCGGCTCCAATTCGCCCTCTGACGGTTCCAGCCACAGCAGCTCGCACGCTTTCGACGCGCCGGCCTCAAACGCCGCCTCGACCGTATAGCTCTCCCCATCGGTCAACGGCTCCGCGTCTTCGTCCGCCGCGTCCAGCAGTTCCAGTGAAACGAACGCCCGCTCCGCCTCCGTCCCGCGTTCCGTTCGAAAGCGCAGCCGCACCGCGTCTCCTTCGCCGAACGTGCCGCTTTCCGCCGTGCAGAGCAGCACGACCGCGCCGTCCTCCTCGATGGTCCGCGTGTAGGCGTCCCGCATCGCGCCTTCCCACTCGACGTCCACGCCTGTGATCTCCTCCGGGTCGAATTCCGCGCGCAGCAGGAACGACGCCAGCCCCGTCCGCTCCGGGACCAGCCGGACCTCCAGCCGCTCCCCGCGCCGCAATGACGACGCCGCCTCCGCGCGGAAGACGCGCTCCGTCTCCACTCCCGCGGCGCAGAACATCAGGCAGGAAAGCAGTACCGCCCAAATGCAGGCAAAACACACGCCAAAGCCGCTCCGACACCGCGATCTTACCATCTGCCGCCGCCTCCCAAATGCCCGTTTTTGGCACAAAATGTCTTAAAAAGTCATGTTCCCGCGCAGATCCCTCTGTCGATCGACCGTGGACAGTGAAAATCGCTCACGTGCCGATTTACTCTTTGGGCTTTTCGATCCGCTTCCCGGCGAGCACGTCCTTCAGGAGCCCTTTCGCGGTCTCCACCATCGCGTCGTCGGGGATCATCACATAGGCGGTCCCGTATGTAAAGGTCTTTACGGTCGAGTTCGTACCCGTGACGGTATAGGTCACGACGTCCCAGTCCCCCGGATCGTCGAGCTGTTCCCGCACCAGATCCGCGATCAGATCGTACGGGATGGAGGTCTCGAAATTGCCCTCCACCGCCTCGAGCAGCGACGTGTAATTCATCAGGATCGCGGGAGAAAGCACCTTTTTCAGAAGGAGCTGGATGACCTGCATCTGGTTCTTTCCGCGCTGGATATCCCCGTCCGCGAAGGCGTACCGCTCGCGCGCAAAATGCAGCGCCCGGTCGCCGTCCACCACGTTATAGCCCTGCACATAGTGATATTCCGGCTTTTCCTTCGCGTTGAACGCCACGTCGGAGTAGACCACGAGCCCGCCGAGCGCGTCGACGATCTGCCGGAAGCCCTTGAAATGCACGCGGAAATAGTAGTCGATATCGACATCGTAGAACATCTCGAGCGTATCGATCGAGCACTGGATCCCGTGTACACCGGCATGGCTCAGCTTGTCCGGCGCGCCGTTGGAGATCGAGAGCGGCATACAGTAATCCCGCGGGGTGGAGAGCAGGAAGAGCTGCTTTTCCTTCGGGTTCACGGCCGCGAGGATGTTGGAATCGCTGCAGCTCGTCACGTTGAGGCCCTTCCGGCTGTCGATCCCGCTGATGTAGAGCAGGAACGGCTCCACCGGGCCTTCGGATTGTTCTGTGTCCACGGCCTTCGGCGGCTCCGTCGGCACGGCGTCGAGCACGATCTCAAAATTGTTGAGCTCCCGGAGCTCCTCGTAGACGTCCCGATAGCCGTCCGTCTCCTCCAGAAGATCGAGATACGCGCTGTTCATCACGATCGCGCGGACCTCGTCCCGCCGCAGCGCGTCGATGAGGTCCCGGGGCGTCTCGAACTCCAGGGGCTCAGTCTCCCCGCCGACCTCCTGTAGGGAGATGTCCACCGCCTCCCGGTTCAGAGCGCCGAGGATCCCGAATGGGCCGTCCCGGACGTCCTCCGGCGACTCGGCGGGATCCTCCGCCTTCACGAAGATCCCGATATGCGTCACCTCGGTCTCCGGCATCGTGACACTGCTGAGTGTGGAGAGCCCGCGCAGCGCGGCGAGATCCCCGAGGATCAGTGCCGCGCCGAACAGGACGCCGATCCCCAGCCCGATCCACTGTACGACGCGGTGCTTCCAGACGAGAAGCATCCCGGCGACGAGCGCGACCGCGAGAAACAGTGCCAAGGCTGCCAGCAGAAAGTACCGTCCCGGCAGGAGATTCGCCGTACCGAGAAGCCCGAGCAGCTCCCCCGCCAATACCACAAGGCTCGCCGTCACCGCGAAGCAGATCTGCACGGACCTGTTTTTTCTTTCCTCCAATTTGCGTTCCCTCCAAAACCGCGCGGGGCTTCCCCCGGCGGCAAAAAGATCTCTATATTTCGGCTCATTTTTATATTTTACCACAGATATTGTGTTTTCGCAACTCCCCGCGCGGAGAAACTGCGGAAAAATCGGACCCGCGTCCCGCATACCGCCCCGAACGGGCGCATATGGATGGAACACATCATTGACAAGGGTGTGGTACAGTGAAGCTGAGCGTAGACGACAGGGCGGCCATGCTCGGAGAATACATCGTGAAAAACAAAGCCACCGTGCGCCGCGCGGCGAAGCAGTTCGGCGTAAGCAAATCGACGGTACATAAAGACGTGGCGGAGCGGCTGCGCCATGTAGATATGCGACTCTACAAGGAAGTCCGGGATGTGCTCGCGGTGAACAAGGCCCAGCGGCATATCCGGGGCGGCATGGCGACGAAGCGCAAATACGAGCGCCAGAACGCGAAGCTGCCGTGAGCCCGCGCGGCGGGGACCGACGCCTCCCGGTCCCGCCGCGCGGATGCGCTTTCGGAAAGCGGCGCGGGCAAGGGGTTTCCTTGCCCGCGCCGCTCTATTCTCCCGGAAACCCGGAAATAATCTTTATTTCTGCGGCTTGTAGCTGACCGTCCCGCAGAGGCGGTCCCCGGCATCTCCGGCCGCAGTATAGATGTATCCCTGCTCGTTGAGCGGGCCGGGCGCGTACCGCGCGGCGTAGATCCGCACATCCGGGTGCTTTTCGTAGAGCAGCTTCACACCGACCTCGGAGGCGAAGATGCACATGAACTTGATGTTCCTGCAGCCGAAGTCCTTGACGAACTGGATCGCCGCTTCGGCGGAGCCGCCGGTCGCGAGTGCGGGATCGACGACGATGACCGGGCCGTCCGCGCAGTCCACCGGGAGCTTGAAGTAGTAGGTCATGGGCTTTAAGGTCTCCTCGTCCCGGTACAGCCCGATGTGCCCGACGCGCGCCGTCGGGGAGAGCGCGCGCAGCCCGTCCACCATCCCAAGCCCCGCGCGCAGGATCGGGACGATCGTGAAGTCCTCGGCGAGGACGGGCGTCGTGATCTTCTGCAGCGGCGCCTGCACCTCGATCTCTTTCGTCCGTAGGTCCTTGAGCGCTTCGTAGCCCATGAGCATCGCGAGCTCCCGGACGAGCTCCCCGAACTCCTTCGAGCCGGTGTTCACGTCGCACAGGTGGCTCACCTTGTGCAGGATCAGCGGGTGGTTGAAAACGGTCAGATTGTTCAGATATTCCTGCATATCGTACCTCCCAATATGTCTTGGAAAAACGAAAATCGTATTGCTGCGCGGGGACGCTCTCAGAGGAGCCGCGTATCGTTGATGATGAGCGCGAAGGTCAGGCCGAGGAGCTCTGCGGCCTTGCGGCAGAGCACCATGCGGTCGAGAAAGATCTCGAAGTATTCCATCACGGGGCAGATCTCGGTGTCGATGGTGACGCGGAAGACGCACGCCGCATTCTCGCGGTCGACCGTGAGCTTCGCGTCCACGACGGCGTAGTTCACGCGGTCGTGGATGTCCGTCGCGATGACGGCGGTCTTGCGGACGCGGCTGCGCCGCACGTCGCTCTTGTCCGCGAGGATCAGCGCCGCCGAGACGGGATCGACCGGAAAGGCGGTCTTTTCGTCGTGGTGGCCGATGGCCGCGCAGATGACGGCGATCTCCTCAGGGGGCATTTTCAGCTCCTTCAGAAAGGTAAACGCCATGATCGCCCCGCTGTGCGCGTGGTCCACGCGGTTCACCGTGTTGCCGATGTCGTGCAGATACCCGGCGATGGCCGCAAGCGCACAGTCGCGCTCCGGATAGCCGAGCGCGCACAGAATGTCGCTCGCGGTCCGGCTGGAGCGCATGGCGTGGGCCTTGCCGTGCTCCGTAAAGCCCAGTGCGCCCATGCACGCGTTCCCGCTCTCTATATAGACGCCCGCCTCCGCGTTCCGGTAGATCTCCTCCGGCGTGATATGCGCGTATTCCATCGTGATCTCCCCGCCGTCAGTCCGCCGTGAACAGGCGGTACATCGCCTCGCAGCAGATCTGCGCGTGGAGCTTGAACTTTTCGAGATCGACGCTCTCGTTGCAGTTGTGCTCGTTCGCGATCTCGCCGGGGAAGCCCGCGCCGAACGCCACGCCGTTGCCGAACATCTGGCGGGCGTACGTCCCGCCGCCCATGGAATAGACCGTGCACTTCTCGCCGGTCACGTCCTCGTACACGCCGGAGAGGAGCTGGACCAGCGGCCCGTCCTTCGGCAGGTAGAGCGGGACCGCGTCGGAGAGGAGCGCGAACTCGAGGCCCGCCGCCTCCGCCTGCGCGCGGATCTTCTCGCTGATCTCGCCGCCGTTCGAGAGCGCGGGATAGCGGATGTCCACGGTGAGCTGACCCTTGCCGTTCTCCGCGGAGAACAGCCCGAGGTTGAACGTGAGCGCGCCGCTCGGCTCGTCGGAACAGTCGACGCCGAGCGGAGAGCCGTCCGTCACAAAGCCGATCTTTTCATCGGCGAAGCAGAGCAGCTTGCCGCACTTCTCGCCCCAGACGGAGACGAGCAGGCGGATCAAATGCGCCGCGGCGTTGACGCCGCTGCTCGGATGCGACGCGTGGGCCGCCTTGCCGTTCGCAAGGATATGCGCGCCGTTTTCCGTGCGCGTGAGGACGAAATCGCCGCCCTCGGCCTTCGCCGCCTCCTGCAGCTTCGCGAAGCCCTGGTCGCAGCAGAGGACGTCGGCCTCGGCCTTGTAGGGCACGGCGTTCTGCACGGTGCCAGCCTTGAAGGAGACGATCTTCTCCCCGACCTCGCCGGAGACCGTGAAGCTCAGCAGGCCCTTTTCGCAGTGGCAGATGCCGTACTCCCCGTCGGGGGTGAAGCCCATCGTCGGGTGCTGTTCCTTCGAGAAATAGTGGCCGAGATCCTGCATCCCGATCTCCTCGGCGGAGCCGAGCACAACGCGCAGCTTCCGCTTGCCGACGACGCCGGCGTCGCGCAGCGCGCGCAGACAGTGCAGCGCCACGATCGCCGGGCCCTTGTTGTCGGCGACGCCGCGTCCCCACGCCCTGCCGTCGTGGATCGAAAGCGCATACGGGTCGGTCAGCCAGCCCTCGCCGGCCGGGACCACGTCGAGGTGCGCCATGACGACGGCGTTCTCCTCGCCCGCGCCGATCTCGGCGTGCATGGCATAATAATCGACGTTTTTCGCGGTCAGCCCGTATCTCGAAGCGAGCTCCATGCCCTTATCAATCACGCGCGCGGCCTCGTCTCCGAAGGGGTGCGGCCCTTCCTGCGGCTTCGCCACGGAGGGGATCGCCACGACCTCGCCGAGGTCGCGGAGGATGTCGTCCCAGTATTCCAGAATTTTCGTTCCAAACATGATCGCATAGTCATCCTTTCCGGAGTCATATATATGGATACGCCGAAGCGGGCGTTTCCATATTCTATCATAATGCATTCGGAGAAGAAAATCAATCTGTTTTTTGATTTTCCCTCCCGGAAAGGAGCGGACCATGCTGAACACGGTCTGGATGGCGATGATCCTGCTCGCGTTCGTCGGCGCGGCGATAACCGGCTCTCTCCCGGCGCTCTCCCGGGCGGCGGCGCAGGGCGCGGAGAGCGCCGTAGAGAACGGCCTGCTGCTCCTCGGCGCGATGGGGCTGTGGTCCGGCCTGATGCGCGTCGCGGAGGAAGCGGGCCTCGCGAAAAAGCTCTCCCGCCTCCTCGCGCCGCTGATCGGGCGGCTGTTCCCGGAATACAAAAATGCCCCCGCCGTGGGGGAAAAGATCTCGATGAATTTCGCGGCGAACCTGCTCGGGATGGGCAACGCAGCGACGCCGCTCGGCCTTGCGGCGATGGAGGAGATGCGGCGCATCTCCCCCGGCGATGTCCCGACCAAGGGGATGATCCTTTTCGTCGCGATGAACACCGCGTCGTTCCAGCTCCTGCCGACGAGCGTCGTGACGCTCCGCGCCTCGATGGGCAGCGCGGACCCCTACGACGTTCTCCCGTGTATCTGGCTGGCGTCGCTCTGCGGCCTGCTCGTCGTCGTGCTGGCCTGCAAGATCATGGAGCGCGTCCCGTGGCGGCGGTAGGCGGCGCAGCGGTCTGCTGCGTCCTCGTCGGGACCGTGCTCGCGGGGTATCTCAGGGGCGTCCCGGTGTTCGACGCGTTCACGAAGGGCGCGATGGAGGGCATGAAGGGCTGCGTGAAGCTCATGCCCACGCTGCTCGGGCTGATCGTCGCGGTGACGATGCTGCGCGCCTCGGGGTTCTTCACGGCGCTCGGCGCGCTCTTCGCGCCGCTGACGGAAACGCTCCGCCTGGAACCGGACCTTCTGCCGCTGATGTTCCTGCGTCCCTTCTCCGGGAGCGGCTCCGTCTCCTATGTAACGGAGCTGTTCCGCGCGCACGGCGCGGACAGCGAGGCCGCGCGGATGGCGGCGGTCCTCGCCTCCTCCACGGAGACCACCTTCTACGCCGTCGCGGTCTATTTCTCCGCGGGCGGGTACCGCTCGCTGCGGTACACGGTCCCGGCGGCGCTCTGCGGGGACTGCTGCGCCGCTGTGCTCTCGGTCCTCTCCGTGCGCCTCTTTTTCTGACCGCGCCGGACTCAGAGCGAGGACCGGATCTTCTGCATCGCGCCCTTTTCGAGGCGGGAGACCTGCGCCTGCGAGATGCCGATCCGGGAAGCGACCTCCGTCTGCGTCCTCCCGTCGAGGAAGCGCATGGAAAGGATGCGCTTCTCGCGCTCCGAGAGGCTGTGGATCGCCTCCTTGATCGCGATCTCCTCGAGCCAGTCGCCGTCCGTCGTGCCGCCCTTGATCTGATCCATGATATAGACGGTGTCGCCGCCGTCGGAGAATACCGGCTCGTAGAGCGAGACGGGCTCCACGATGGATTCCAGCGCGACGACCACCTCCTCGGGCGGCAAGCCGAGCGCGCCGGCGATCTCGGTGACGGTCGGCTCCCTGCCGCGCTCATTCGTGATCTGCTCCTTCACCTGCATGGCACGGTAGGCGAGATCGCGCATGGAGCGGCTGACACGCACGGCGTTGTTGTCGCGCAGGAAGCGCTTCACCTCGCCGGAGATCATCGGCACGCCGTACGTGGAGAACATCACCTCGTGGCTCGGGTCGAAATTGTCGATGGCCTTGATGAGCCCGATGCATCCGACCTGGAAGAGGTCGTCCGGGTTTTCCCCGCGCGACGTGAACCGCTGGATCACGCTGAGCACCAGCCGGAGATTGCCGTAGATCAGCTTTTCGCGCGCCTCTCGGTCCCCGGCGCGCGACCGCTTGAGGAGCTCCTTCATCTCGTCGTTTTTCAGCGTCTGGAGCTTCGCGGTGTTGACCCCGCAGATCTCCACCTTCGCCTGTCCGTATGCGTACATAAAAAACACCTCCGAACGGATTGCGTCCGGAGGTAGTATGGCCGGTTTTCCGCGGCTGTAATCAGCGGCAGAAATCGTTGAGGTATCTTTCGATGCACGCTTCGATGATGCACTCGGCGGCGATGTGGTCGAGCACCGTGCTCACGACCGGCGTATCCTTGTGCTCCAGCGATTTATAGACGGTGAAGAAGTGCTTCATCTCGTCGAAAATGTGCTTGGGCAGTTCGGAGATGTCCTTATAAGTGTTGTAGGTGGGGTCCTCAAAGGGGATCGCGATGATCTTTTCGTCGTCCGCGCCGGAATCCTTCATCGTGATGACGCCAATGGGATAGCAGCGCACGAGAGATAGCGGGAGAATGTTCTCGCTGCAGAGCACGAGCACGTCGAGCGGGTCGCCGTCCGCCGCGTAGGTGCGCGGGATCAGGCCGTAATTCGCCGGGTAGTGCGTGGAGGTATAGAGGACGCGGTCGAGCTTGAGAAGCCCGGTCTCCTTGTCCAGCTCGTACTTGGCCTTGCCGCCCTTCGTGATCTCGATCACGGCCCAGAAATCGTCGGGCTTGATGCGTTTGGGGGAAATGTCATGCCAGATATTTGTCATATTTTCTGCTCCTTTACTCTGAGGCCCCGGTCCCAAAGAGCCGGATCTCGGGGAAGACGATGCGGGCAGTTCCCGCCGCCCCGCTTTTTGTATCCTTATTATAGCACGCCGTTGCCGGAAAAGCAACGGGAAATGCCCGAGGAGGAAACGGTATGATCTTAAGGATCGGAGAGATGCGCAGCCGGGACGTCATCAGCATCCGCGACGGCTCGCGGATCGGCCTTTTGGGCGACATCGAATTCGACGCGGAGAACGCGCAGCTCATCGCGGTCGTCGTCTACGGCCGCGCGCGGCTGTTCGGCCTTCTCGGACACGAGGACGACTGCGTGATCCCCTGGCAGAACGTCCGGACCGTCGGGGAGGACGCCGTGCTCGTGGACTTCGCGCCGCCGAAGCGCCCGCCGCGCCGACGCTTCTGGAAGGACCTGTTCGACGACCGATAACGCAAAAGGGGCGTCCGCCGTGTTTTGGGGGACGCCCCGCTCCGCGTTTCGACGGACAGCGCTTTTATTTCGTGCCGAAAATGCGGTCCCCTGCGTCGCCGAGACCCGGCAGGATGTACGCGTTCTCGTTGAGGCATTCGTCCACGGCCGCGCAGTAAATCTGCACGTCCGGGTGCGCGGCGGAAAGCGCGGCAAGGCCCTCCGGCGCGGCGATGAGGCACATGAACTTGATGCTCCTCGGGTTCGAGCGCTTCACGATGGTGATCGCGTCGACGGCGGAACCGCCCGTCGCGAGCATCGGGTCGAGCACGATCACGTCCCGCTCTTCGATGTCCGGCGGGAGCTTGTTGTAATATTCGACCGGCTGATGGGTGGTCTCGTCGCGGTACAGGCCGATGTGGCCGACCTTCGCACTCGGCACCATGTCAAGCATCCCGTCGACCATGCCGAGGCCCGCGCGCAGGATCGGGACGAACGCCAGCTTCCGGCCCGCGATGGTCTTTGCGGTCATCTTCTGCATCGGGGTCTCGATCTCGACGTCCTCGAGCGGAAGGTCGCGCGTCGCCTCATAGCACATCAGCCGCGCGATCTCGCTCGCGAGCTCGCGGAACTGCTTCGTGCCCGTGTTTTTGTCCCGCAGGATGCCCAGCTTGTGCTGGATCAGCGGATGATCCATGACA
>CANQIG010000053.1 GCA_947623765.1 uncultured Clostridia bacterium
CCGAAGATGAGGCGGACCTCGAAAAGGTGCATTTCAGCCTGCCATTCTTCAACGCCTACGCCAAGGGCTTCCTCGGGGAGGCGGGCGCTTCGCTGACGAAGACGGAGATCCAGACGCTGCCCATCGGCGCGAAGCTGATGACGCTCGAGGTCGGGATGCGTTTCCTCGCCGACTACCTGAACGGCGACGTGTACTTCAAGACCGATTACCCCGAACACAACCTCGTCCGCGCGCGCAACCAGTTCAAGCTGGTTTGGGAGATGGAGCAGCACATGGACGAGATGATGGAGACCGTCTCGGCGTACCTCTGAGCGCGGAGCGACAACAAGACACAAGAGATCCCCCAGCTTTGTGGAAACCGGGGGATTGTTTGCATTCGGGGACTTTTGGAAGGGAGGGACAGCGTGGAAGAGCGGACAAAACGCCTTTTGCTCGTGGACGGCAGCAACCTGCTGTTCCAGATGTTTTTCGGGATGCCCGCGCGGATCGTGAACGGCGCGGGGAAGCCGATCCAAGGGACGCTCGGATTTGTCGGCGCGCTCTTCAAGATCCTCCGTCGGACCGCGCCGACGCACGCCGCCGTGCTCTTTGACGGCGAGCACGAAAACGCGCGTGCCGCGCTCGACCCCGGCTACAAGGCCGACCGGCCCGATTACGGCGCGGAACCGGCGGAACGGAACCCCTTTTCCCAGCTGCCCGACGTGTACGAGGCGCTCCGTTTTCTGAGAATCCCGTTTGCGGAGACGGAGACCTGCGAGACGGACGACTGGATCGCGGGGTACGCGCGCGCCTGTGCGGCGGAGATGGAGGTCGTCATCGCCTCGTTCGACAGCGACTTCTTCCAGCTGCTCTCCGATCGCGTCTCCGTGCTGCGGTACCGCGGCGAGCGGACGGCCGTCTGTACGCCGGAATTTTTGCGGGAGAAGTTCGACGTCGCGCCCGCGCAGTACGCCGACTTCAAGTCGCTCACCGGCGACGCTTCGGACCACATCAAAGGCGCGAAGGGCGTGGGGCCGAAAACGGCGGCAAAGCTGCTGGACCGGTTCGGGACGCTCGAAAATCTACTCGCGAATGCCGGGGAGATCGAGCGGCCCGCGCTCCGGGCGTCCATCCTCCAAGATGCCGAACGGCTGCGGACCAATGCACGGCTCATCCGGCTCGACGGCGACGTGCCGCTGCCGTTTCCGCTCGAAGCGCTCGAATATCGCCCGCCAGACGTGACGGCGCACGACGTTCTGCGGGGCATCGGGGTGCTTTGACCGAGGGCTTTGGCTATGAAAAAACTAAGGGGAGGCTTCCCGCGGAAGCCTCCCCATTTCGGTCTTGTATGCGCCGCGCGGTCACACCGGCGCGGCGTTCTTTTCGTACAGGATCAGGAGCCCCTTGAGGAGCAGGTCGTCGTCGAGCAGGATCTCGCGGCGGCACAGCGGCACGACGGTCCCGGCGAGGCCGCCCGTCGCGACGACGGTGCAGCGCGCGCCGATCTCTGCCTCGATGCGGTCGATCAGGCCGTCGAGCGCGCCGGCGGAGCCGTAGAGCAGGCCGCTTTTCATGCAGTCGACGGTGTTCCGCCCGATGACGGTCTTCGGGACCTCGAAGGCGATCCTCGGCAGCTGCGACGTCCCGCCGACGAGCGCATTGCTCGCGACGGCCATGCCGGGGCAGATCATGCCGCCGAGATAGCTGCCGTCTTTGCCGAGGACGGAGAGCGTCGTCGCGGTGCCCATGTCGATGAGGATGAGCGGGAGCGGATAATGGCGCAGACCCGCCACGGCGTCGACCACGAGGTCGCTGCCGAGCTGCGCCGGGTTGTCGATGAGGATCTTCAGGCCCGTCTTGATGCCCGGGCCGACGAGGATCGGGTCTTTGTGCGCGAATTTCTGCACCGCGCCGGCGACCGCTGCAGTCACGCCCGGCACCACCGAGGAAACGATCGCGCCGGAGACGTCCGCGGCGCTCCGGCCGTTCATCTCGAACGCGGTGCGCAGCATCGCGGCGTACTGCAGCGCCGTCGCGGCGTGGTCCGTGGCGACGCGCTCGCGAAAGAGGATGCGCTCCCCTTCGGCGAGGCCGATGACGATGTTGGAGTTTCCGATGTCGATGGCGAGGATCATGCAATCTTCTCCTTCTTGATGGGCTGCGGGATCAGCCGCGCGCGGAACAGCGCCGCCCCCACCGCGCCCGAAAGGACCGTGGAGGAGATCAGCTCCGCGACGGCGTTGACGCCGACGAAAGCGACGACGAACAGGAACAGGTTCCGCCCGTCGATCAGCGCCTGCATATACGGCGTAGAGCCGAAAAGCAGCAGCAGCGCGCTCATGTAAAAGACGGTGTTGAGCGCGGCGGCGAAAAAGCCCGTGACGAAGCACGCGCCGATAGACCCGATCAGGCGACCCGCGAAGCGGAAGATGTACCCCAGCAGCAGGCCGTCCAGGATGCGCGGCACAAAGCAGAGCACCGCCGCGCGCACCGGGCTGATCGCGAAAAGCGCGGAGCCGAGCATACTCAGCCCGCCGATGCCGATGCACTGGAAGAAGCTTGTCAGGCCGAAGACGGCTCCCGCGGCAGCGCCGCCTGCAGGGCCGAGGGCCACGGCGGCGATCGCCACCGGGATGACGTTGAACGTGATGGCGAGCGGCCCGACATTCAGATACCCGAGGGGCGTGAAGCCCATGAGCAGCAGGATCGCCGCCATCAGCGTGCCGAGCGTAAAGCGCAGCACCTTTTGGTTTCTCATATTCTGTTTCCTTCTTTCTGCCGTTATTGTTCCTCTGTTTTTTGTGCGGATACAGTACGGCATCCTCAGTATAGCACACATTTTTCGCGGGTGCAAGCGTCCCGCACGGCAAGGTGCAATTTCGGAACGGTTCGCGTAAGTTTTTCGCCGCGCGCAGTTTTTTTGTTGGAAATGATGCCGCGCGCGGATTTTCTCTTGCGGTGCGGGGGAAACGGTGATATAATGTATAAA
Organism: uncultured Clostridia bacterium; assembly: GCA_947623765.1. GTDB lineage: Bacteria > Bacillota > Clostridia > Oscillospirales > Acutalibacteraceae > Hominenteromicrobium. The sequence goes on from CANQIG010000053.1 coordinate 2,969, forward strand.
ACGGTCGGCGGGAAGCCCGGGGATTTCGGACTGTTTTGCCGAAAAGGGAACAAGGAGGATGGAACGTGAAAGAAAGAGGAAGCGGCGTTCTGATGCACATTTCCTCGCTGCCGGGGAAGTACGGCATCGGGAGCTTTGGCAGGGAGGCGCGGGCGTTTGTCGATTTTCTGGCGGAGGCCGGATGCGGATATTGGCAGGTGCTGCCGTTTACGCCGACCGATTTTTTCAACTCGCCGTACGCGAGCATCTCGGCGTTTGCCGGGAACCTGAACTTCATCGATCTCGAACAGCTCTTTGAAGCGGGCCTTTTGACCGGCGAGGAGCTCAAAGCGCAGGAATGGGCGAACCCGTACAGCGCGGCGTTCGATTTTCTGAGCGGGACGCGCACGGCGATCCTCCGCAAGGCGTTTTTGCGCGCGGACGGCGCGCTCTTGGAGCAGGTGCGCGCGTTCGCCGAGAAGAACCGGCGCTGGCTGCCTGATTACGCGCTCTATATCCTCCTCAAGGAGGAGTTCGACGGCAAGGAGTGGTTCCAGTGGGAGGATGAGGCCCTGCGGTTCCACGCCCCCGAGGCGGTCGCCGCCGCTGCAGACCGCCACCGGGAAAGCGTGCTCTTTGTGGAGTTCGTGCAGTACCTGTTCTACACGCAGTGGGGAGAGTTGAGGCAGTACGCCAACGAAAAGGGCGTGAAGATCATCGGCGACCTGCCGATCTATATCGCGCTGCAGAGCGCCGACGTCTGGGCGAACCGGCATCTCTTTGACCTCTCCGAGGACGGCGAGCCGAAGAACGTCGCGGGCGTCCCGCCGGATTATTTCAGCGCGGACGGCCAGAAGTGGGGCAATCCGCTCTACAACTGGACTGAGATGAAGAAGGACGGCTACCGCTGGTGGATGGAACGGCTCGAGGCGATGTTCTCCCTGTTCGACGCGGTGCGCATCGACCATTTCCGGGCGTTCTCCTCCTATTGGGCGGTGCCCGCCGAGGAGGAGACCGCGAAGAAGGGCGTGTGGCGCAAGGGCCCGGGCATGGACTTCTTCCGCACGGTTCGGAAGAACTTCGGGGACGCGCAGATCATCGCGGAGGACCTCGGCATCATCGACGACGGCGTGGTGCAGCTGCTGAAAGACACCGGCCTGCCGGGGATGCGCGTGATGCAGTTCGGCTTCACCGACCCTTCGGACAACCTCAATCTCCCGCACAACTACCCGGTGAACTGCGTCGCGTATACCGGCACGCACGACAACAATACGCTTTACGGCTGGCTCTGGGAGATCCTCCCGCACGAACGCGACCACGCCCTGCGCTACGCGGGCTTCCCCGGCGGCGACTGGATGTCCGGCGGGACGCAGAACGCCGCCTGCCGCTCTTTGATCCGCGCGCTGTGGGCGAGCGCGGCGAACACCGTGGTGGTCCCGGTGCAGGACCTGTGCGCGTTCGGCAAGGACACGCGCATGAACGTGCCCGGCGTGCCGCAGGGGAACTGGATGTTCCGGCTCTCCCCGGAGCAGATGGCTGGCCTCGACGCGAAGTGGCTCCGCAGCATGAACGACACGTTCTACCGCACGGCGAAGCGCCCCGAGCCTGAGGAAAAGGCGGAGGACGCTAAGGAGAAATAAAGCGATTTGGCGAGCGGACCCGAACGGGGCCCGCTCGCTTTCGTATGCGCAAAAAATCCCGCCCCGCCGGGGAGGCGGAGCGGGAAGATCGGATGCGAAGATCAGCAGAAGGGGTTTTCGGTCGGATACGGGAGGGACTTGGGCTGGTTCCAGCCGATGTCCTTGACGCCGAGGTACTTGAAGACCTCGAAGAGCGCCTTCCCGTGATGGCCGAACGCGACCGCGCCGTGGTGCGGGTAGTTCTTCTCGATCAGGACGTGGCGGTAGAAGCGGCCCATCTCCGGGATCGCGAACACGCCGATGCCGCCGAAGGAGCGCGTCGGGACGTTGAGGACCTCGCCCTCCGCGACATAGGCGCGCAGCTCGGTGTCCGCAGTGCTCTGGAGGCGGAAGAACGTGATGTCGCCCGGCGCGATGTCGCCCTCGAGCGTGCCCTGCGTGACCTCGACGGGCAGGTTGCGGGCCATGATCTTCTGGTACTTCATGGAGCAGAACGCGAGCTTTCTGGAGCAGGTGTTGCCGCAGTGGAAGCCCATGAACGTGTCCTTGTGGGTGTAGGGAGTCTTGCCCTCGATCTCGGCCTTGAACATATCCGCCGGGACGGTGTTGTTGATGTCGAGCAGCGTCACGACGTCCGCGCTCACGCAGGTGCCGATGAACTCGGAGAGCGCGCCGTAGATGTCGACCTCGCAGGAGACCGGGATGCTCATGCCGGTGAGGCGGGAGTTGACGTAGCACGGGACGAAACCGAACTGCGTCTGGAACGCCGGCCAGCACTTGCCCGCGATGCAGACGAACTCGCGGTAGCCCTTGTGCGCCTCGACCCAGTCGACGAGCGTCAGCTCATACTGCGCGAGCTTCGGCAGGATCTCGGGCTTCATGTTGCCCTCGCCGAGCTCCTTCGCCATGTCAGCGGCGACCGCCTCGATGCGCGGGTCGCCCTCATGGGCCTTGAACGCCTCGAAGAGGTCGAGCTCGCTGTTCTCCTCGATCTCGACGCCGAGATCGTAGAGCGGCTTGATCGGCGCGTTGCAGGCGAGGAAGTTGAGCGGACGCGGGCCGAAGGAGATGATCTTCAGGTGGGAGAGACCGTAGATCGTGCGGGCGATGGGCAGGAAGTCGTGGATCATGTCCGCACATTCCTCCGCCGTGCCGACCGGGTACTCCGGAATGTAGGTACGCACGCCGCGCAGCTTCAGGTTGTAGCTCGCGTTGAGCATCCCGCAGTACGCGTCGCCGCGGCCGTCCATGAGGTCCTCGGCGGATTCCTCGGCAGCCGCGCAGAACATGACCGGGCCGTCGAAGTGCTTCGCGAGGAGCGTCTCTGAGATCTCCGGGCCGAAGTTGCCGAGGTAGACGACGAGCGCGTTGCACCCGGCGTTCTTGATGTCCTCGAGCGCCTGCACCATGTGGATCTCGCTCTCCACGATGCAGATCGGACACTCATAGATCTCGGTCGAGCCGTATTTCTCGGTGTACGCTTTCATCAGGGCCTTGCGGCGGTTGACGGAAAGAGATTCGGGGAAGCAGTCGCGGCTGACGGCCACGACGCCGACTTTGACAACAGGCATGTTGTTCATAAGAATCGATCCTCCTTAAAAGTTGCTGTTCCGAAACGCGCGGCGCGACCCGCGCGGATTCGCCTTGGGAAAATTGTACAACACTTTCTCCGAAAATGCAAGGGTCAGTGCTCGCGGCTGTCGGAGAGCTCCGGCCGGATGTTCTCGAAGATGCACAGCGCCCCGGCGTTCTTCGCGAGGGCGTAGTCCTCCGCGCTGCGGAGCGTCCAGCTGACCTCCTGCGCGCCGAGGAACCGCACGGCGGTGCGGAGCGCGGGGTTGTTCCGCGCGTGGACGTCCCACGCCTCAAAGTGCGGGCGGGCGGAAACGTTCGTGAGCAGGCCGTTCATGCAGAGCGCCTTGAAGACGCCGCCGAGGCCCTTGAAACGAAAGTGCATCCCGAGCTGCCCGCGGATCACGTGCGGGTGGTTCTTCCGGAACCACGCGACGATCGCGGGGGAGAAGGACTCGACGCAGTAGTCGCCCTTGTAGTCCTTGAGGATCTCCCAAACGAGCGGGCAGAGCGTCTCGGTGTCGTCGTAGTCCTTGAGCTCGATGATGAGCGGGACGCGCCCGGAGACGAGTTTCAGCGCGTCGGAAAAGAGCGGGACGCGCTCCTCGGTGCCGAGCAGGCGGTAGTTCTGCAGTTCGGAAAACGTCAGGTCGCCGATCGAGACGTCCTCCCCGCTCAGGCGCTTCAAACTCCGGTCGTGGTGGATGACGACCTTCCTGTCGCGGGTGAGCTGGACGTCCCACTCGATGCCGTAGCCCGCTTCCACCGCGCCGCGAAAGGCCAGCAGGGAATTTTCCGGGACGCCGCGGGCTTTGTCGTGCAGCCCGCGGTGCGCGTAGTCGAACGCGCGAAGGCGCGAGAAATCGCCGCGCGGCGAGGCCGGGAAGATGAGGAAGAGCCAGAGCGCGCACAGGACGAGCAGGGCGGCGAGGCAGACGAGAAAGACTGTCATGGAAAAGACTCCGTTTCCGTTTCGGAAGGGCCGCTCACAGGGCCTTCCGGTATTTTGAGGGTGTCGTGCCGAAGGCCTCGCGAAAGACCTCGATGAAATAGCTGACGCTGTTGAAGCCGCTGTCGAGCGCCGCGTCGAGGACGCGCAGGCCGGGATCGCGCAGGAGCTGGGCGGCGTGGGAGAGCCGGATGTTGTTGATGAACTCCACCGGGGTGCGCAGCGTGTACTGCTTGAACACGCGGCAGAAATGCCCCTGGCTCATGCCGGCGAGGCGGGCCAGCTCCTCCGTGGAGATCGGCGAGCGGAAGTTCTCCTGGATGTACCCGATGGCTGTCTTGATGCCCGCCGCAGTCGAGGGGGACCGTGCCGTCCGCCGCGGCGCGCCGGAGTATTCCAGCATGGAGACGAACGCCGCGAGCATCCGCGACTTGACGGAGAGCTCATAGAACGGCGGGCGGGAGTAGATCAGCGGGAGAACGGCGTCCAGCGCCTCGGAGATCGTGAGGTTCTCCGGCGTGCCGAACGGGATGCGGCGCGGGGTGGAGAGCGTCCCGGCGAGGATCGGCGCGATGTATTTTTCCCGCACCGAGTCCTTCATCGGCGCGCAGAGCAGGTCCGCGCCGAACACCACCGCCTCGAAGTCGAGCGTCTGCCCGCTCTCGGGGACGGCCGCGTGGAGCTCCCCGGAATTGAAAAAGAAGATGTCGCCCGCCCTGCCTTCCATCGGCTCCGCGCCGCAAAGAACGGAGACGCTGCCGTCCATGACGCGGAAGAATTCCATCTCGTCGTGCCAGTGGCAGTCGAGCACGGAAAAGCTGTCCTGCCTGCTGAGACGGTACGCCATGATCGGGAAGTTCTCCTCGCCGTGACGGCGTCCTTCCTTGAGGTCCGGGATGCGTCTGGCCTGCAAGGGCGTTCCTCCTCTCTCAAAACATGGGGATCTGTCAAAATCGTGATATAAAAGGGCAATTTTTCGGTAGACATCGCCGGGGAATGCTGTTATACTTATGATAAAGCACGAACGCGAAAAGCGCAAGTGTTATTTTGGGGATTTTCAAATTTTTTTGGAAAGGAAGCGTGTGTTTGTGAAATTCACGAAAGGATACTGGCTGAATAAGCCCGGCGTGACGAACACCGACGCCGTACAGGTCCGCGAGGTGAAGGTCGAGAAGGACAGGGTGTACCTCTATACGGTGCCGTATCCGATGAACGTGCGGGCGATGGGCGGTCCGCTGCTGGAGATCTTCATCTCCTCGCCGCAGCCGAACGTCATCCGGACCGAGGCGTACCACTTCATGGGCTCGGCCCAGAAGATGCCGAAATTCGAGCTGAACGACCTGCACTGCGCGCTCGGGGTCGAGGAGACGGAGACCGAAGTGACGGTGCAGAGCGGCGAGACGAAGCTCGTCATCGGGAAGAACCCGTGCAGCTTCACGTATTACTACCGCGAGCGGAAGATGGCGCACGTCGGCGACCGGTTCGGCCACGCCATGATCAGCACGGTGGAGACGCCCGAGGGGAACTTCATGCGCGGGCAGATGGACCTCGACATCGGCGAGAAGGTCTACGGCCTCGGCGAGCGGTTCACGCCGTTCGTGAAGAACGGGCAGATCGTCGACATCTGGAACGAGGACGGCGGCACGTGCACCGAGATCTCCTACAAGAACATCCCGTTTTACATCACGAACCGGGGCTACGGCGTGCTGGTGAACGATCCCGGCCCGGTGTCGTTTGAGATCTGCTCCGAGCACGTGACGCGCGTGCAGTTCTCCGTGCCCGGCGAAAAGCTGGACTTCATGGTGGTCGGCGGCGCGGACATGAAGGACGTGCTGACGAATTACACCGCGCTGACGGGCCGCCCGGCGCTGCCGCCGGCATGGACCTTCGGGCTCTGGCTGACCTCCTCGTTCACGACCTCCTACGACGAGAAGACCGTCATGGAATTCGTCGACGGGATGGCAGAGCGCCATATCCCGCTGCACATCTTCCACTTCGACTGCTACTGGATGAAGGAGAACGAGTGGTGCAACTTCGACTGGGACAAGGCGATGTTCCCGGACATCGAGCATCAGCTCAAAGTCATGAAGGAGGAGAAGGGGCTCAAGATCTGCGTCTGGATCAACCCGTATATCGGGCAGAAGTCCCCGCTCTTCAAAGAGGGCATGGAGAACGGCTACCTGCTGAAGCGCCCGAACGGCGACGTCTGGCAGTGGGATCTATGGCAGGCCGGCATGGGTCTCGTCGACTTCACGAACCCCGCCGCGTGGAAGTGGTATCAGGATAAGCTCCGCGTGCTGCTCGACCAGGGCGTGGACTGCTTCAAGACCGACTTCGGCGAGCGCATCCCGACCGACTGCGTGTACTATGACGGCAGCGACCCCGTCCGGATGCACAACTACTACACGTATCTCTACAACAAATGCGTCTTCGAGCTGCTCGAGGAATACAAGGGGAAGAACGAGGCGGTCGTCTTCGCGCGCAGCGCGACGGTCGGCGGGCAGAAGTTCCCGGTGCACTGGGGCGGCGACTGCTCCTCGAACTACCCCTCGATGTCCGAATCGCTGCGCGGCGGGCTCTCGCTGTGCCTCTCCGGGTTCGGCTTCTGGAGCCACGATATGTCCGGCTTTGAGGGCACCGCGCCGGCGGACGTCTACAAGCGCTGGGCGGCGTTCGGCCTGCTCTCCACGCACTCGCGGCTGCACGGCTCGAATTCCTACCGCGTGCCGTGGCTGTTCTCGAAGGAGGGCGAGGAGCACGGCGAGGAGAGCGACGCGGTCGTAAAG
>CANQIG010000054.1 GCA_947623765.1 uncultured Clostridia bacterium
TCTATCGCTGAATTCCGCGGGACTCCGCGGGGTAGAAAGGATGATTATGATGCAAAGCAACACAAACACGGAGGCCTTTGAGACGTATGAGTCCGAGGTCCGCTCCTACTGCCGGAATTTTCCGACCGTCTTTAAGAAGGCGAAGGGGTCTCTGCAGTGGGATGAAAACGGTCGGGAGTACATCGATTTTTTCTGCGGTTCCGGCGCGCTGAACTTCGGACACAACAACCCGTACATCAAGGAGAAGTTGATCCGCTATCTGGAAGAGGACGGCGTGATGCACTCCCTCGATATGTACACCGTTCCGAAACGCGAGCTGATCGTTTTTTTTGAGGAAAAGATCATCCGCGCTAGAGGATATGACTATAAGGTGCAGTTCGTCGGGCCGACGGGCACGAACGCGGTGGAGGCTGCGCTGAAACTCGCGAGAAAAGTAACGGGACGGCAGAATGTCTTCGCGCTCATGGGCGCGTTCCACGGCATGACGCTCGGCTCGCTCTCTCTGACGACCGACGCCGATTCCCGAAAGGGCGCCGGTGTTCCGCTGCAGTACGTGACCCATGTACCCGCGCCGTATATGTTTCTGGCTCTGGACGCCGCCGAATATGTCGAGCGGCTTCTCACGGACGATCACTCTGGCGTTGAAAAGCCTGCTGCGATCGTCCTTGAGACGACGCAGGCGGACGGCGGTATCTATGTGCTGCCGAACGAATATCTCCGTCGCATCCGGGAGATCTGCACGGAACACGGCATTTTGATGGTCGTGGACGACGTGCAGGTGGGATGCGGCAGAACCGGCGGGTTCTTCTCGTTCGAGCGCGCGGGGATCGTCCCGGACATCGTCACGATGTCCAAGTCCATCGGCGGGTACGGACTGCCGTTCGCGGTCGTGCTCCTCAAGCCGGAGCTCGATCTCTGGAAACCCGGCGAGCATAACGGCACGTTCCGGGGCTGCCAGCTCTCGCTGGTGGCGTCCAAAGCCGGGCTCGAATACTTTCTCGACGCAAAGGTCGAGGAGGGCGTACGGGAGCGTGCGGTGATCCTCCAAAAGTTCATGGAGGAAGTCATCCGGCCCATAGACAGCCGGATTGAGACGCGCGGGATCGGGATGCTCTGGGGCGTCGACTTCGGACGGTTCGGCGGAGATACGGCGAAGGCCGTGCTGGATGAGGCGTTCCGGAACGGGCTGATTGTCGAGCGCGTCGGAAGAGGGAACGCCGTCATCAAGGTGATGCCGGAACTGCTCGTCCCGACGGATATATTGGAGAAAGGGCTTGGCATCCTTGCGGACGCCGTGCGGAAGATCGTCTCCACGCTCTAAACCGGTCATTCAGGAGGCTTCTCCTGAAAATATAGATGGTTGTAAATTCAAAAGAAAGAGGGAAAAAGAATGCAAAAATTTTCCGAGCTGCCCTATGAGCGGCCGAACATCGACGAGGCCATTGCCGAGTCGGAACGCCTGCTCGAGGCGTTCAAAAACGCGAAGACCTTTGAAGAGGCGAAGGAGATCTTCTGGGAACACCAGACGTACAACACGCACCTCGCCACGCTCGGTTCTCTGGTCTATGTGCGCAACACGATCGACATGACCGACGCGTTCTACGACGCTGAAATGAATTACCTCAACGAGAACGAGCCGCGTCTCGTCCCGTCCGGGAAGGCCTTCACGGAAGCGATCGTAAACGGGCCGTTCCGCGCGGATTTTGAAAAGGAATTCGGACATCATTACATCGCAAAGCTTGAAAACCGCATGAAGATCCAGGACGACAGCGTGATCCCCGAGATGATCGAGGAATCCCGTCTGACGACGGAATACTCGAAGCTCGCCGCCTCCTGCAAGACGGACTTCCGCGGAGAGACCTGCAACTTCTACGGCCTCCTGAAGCATATGCAGAGCACGGACCGCGCGGAGCGCAAAGAGGCGTTTGAGAAGTGGGCGGCGCTCTATGAATCCGTCTCCGACGGCCTCGACGAGGTCTATACGAAGCTGATCGATGTGCGTGTGCGCATGGGAAAGAAGCTGGGCTTCCCGTGCTACACAGAGCTCGGGTACCGCAACAAGGGCCGCCTCGATTACAAGCCGGAGGACGTCGCGAAGTTCCGCGCGCAGGTCAAAGCGGTCATCACGCCCGCGGTCGCGGAGATCCGCGAAGCGCAGCGCAAGCGTCTCGGCCTCGACAAGATGTATTATTACGATGAATCCCTGTTCTTCCCGGACGGCAACGCCATGCCGATCGGCAACCGGGAGTACCTCGTCAACGCGGCGAAGGAAATGTACAGCGAGCTTTCCCCGGAGACGAAGGAATACTTCGAGTTCATGACGAAGTACGAGCTGTTTGACCTTGAGACGCGTCCCGGCAAGCACCTCGGCGGCTACTGCACGTCGTTCCCGGAGTACAAGGCTCCGTTCATCTTCTCCAACTTCAACGGCACTTCCGCGGACGTCGACGTCCTCACGCATGAAGCGGGCCACGCCTTCCAGGCGTACCTCGCGGAGCGTTCGATCCCGGTGGCGGGTCTGCAGGGCTCTACGAGCGAGATCAACGAGATCCACTCCATGTCCATGGAGTTCTTCACGTATCCGTGGATGGACAAGTTCTTCGGGGAGAAGGCCGATCAGTACCGCTACGCACACCTCGCGGATGCGCTCAGCGTCATCCCGTACATGGTCTGCGTCGACGAGTTCCAGCATGAGATCTACGCGAATCCCGGAATGTCCGCGAAGGAGCGCCGCGCGATCTGGCACCGCTTGGAGACCGAATATATGCCGTGGCGCGATTACGACGGCAACGCTTTCCTCGAAGAGGGCGGGTTCTGGATGCAGAAGCAGCACATCTTCCTCTATCCGTTCTACTACATCGATTACGCGCTCGCGCAGTGCTGCGCGTTCCAGCTCTACGACGAGATGAAGACGGACCGCAAGGCCGCCTGGAACCGTTATCTGAGCCTCTGCCGTCTCGGCGGAACAAAGGGCTATTTCGATCTGCTCCGGAGCGTCGGGCTCACCGTGCCGTTTGAAGAGGGCGCGGTGGAGAAGTCCGTCGCGGGGACAATCGCGGAGCTTCGCGCCACGAAGTTCTGATCCCAAAGCCAAACGGTGAAATCACAGACAGATATAGAAAGGCGGGGGGCCCTTGCTCGGGTTCCGCGCTTTTCAATGTTTGACGGTCATGCTGTTCCGGTCCAAGATTTGGGGATGCACTTTTCGTAAGCCACGCGCGCCGCGCCGCTCTCGAGATAGATCACGCCGCAGTATACGTAGCCGTTCTTTTCGAGCGTTCTGCGCATGGGAAGGTTCCCCTCATGTGTATCACAGCGCTGCGTGGAGACGTTGGCCTGTACGCAGAGCGCCGTGCAGTGTGCCATGATCGCGGAAGCGAGGCCGTGCTTTTTCGCCGCAGGATCGACTGCGATCCTGTGGATGATGCCGTACGTATCCGCTTCCGACATCCAGTGGCCGTCAAAGATCTCATCATAGGTCGGCTCATGTCCGACATAGACGGCGGCTGTCGCGAGAACTTTGCCGTCTTCTTCCAACACCCACGCAACGCCCGCCTGAATGTCGGCTTTTGCCGTCTCTGCGTTCGGGTAGCCGTCCTGCCATTGGTCGATCCCGAGCGCGCGAAGCGACGTCCGCGCATCGTTGTACAGTTTTGCCATGCGGGGAATGTCCCGCGGTTCTGCTTTCCGAATGGTCATTTTGATCCCTTCCCGTCTCTGTTTTGCATCATTTTTTGCTCCCCGAAGGAATTATACGATTTTTCGCTTGCTTTTTCAAGCGATTCCGTGTATACTATACCTTGTCCGGAAAAAATCCGGGTCTCAGGAAGCAAGGCGGTTTATCGGAACCGTGGAATATGCGAGCGGACAGGTCTGCGCGACCGAAAGCCGTGAACCATGTCAGGCGGGGGACCGAGCAGCATTAAGCGGTTCGTTCGGTGCGATGCAGGGTGCCTGTCCGTTCTCATATTTCACCGTTCGCCGTCTTGCTTCGGTTTATGAGGGGGGGGTGCGTGTGTATCAGGCATTGTACAGAAAGTATCGGCCTCGCGTCTTTTCCGATGTGATCGGGCAGCCGCAGGTGACGGTCACGCTGAAAAACGAGCTGATCGCCGGCCGCATCTCCCACGCGTATCTCTTCACCGGCTCGCACGGCACCGGCAAGACGACGTGCGCCAAGATCTTCGCCAAGGCGGTCAACTGTCTCGAACCGTCGGACGGCGACCCATGCGGTCACTGTTCGATGTGCCGCGGGGTGGACGACGGCGCCGTTCTCGACGTTGTGGAGATCGACGCTGCGAGCAACAACGGGGTCGACAGCATCCGTTCTCTGATCGAGGAATCGAGCTTCACGCCGGCGCTCGCGAAGTACCGCGTCTACATCATCGACGAGGTGCATATGCTTTCCGTCGCGGCGTTCAACGCGCTGCTCAAGACGCTGGAGGAACCGCCCGCGCACGTCATCTTTATCCTCGCGACGACGGAGGTCCATAAGCTCCTCCCGACGATCCTCTCCCGCTGCCAGCGGTTCGATTTCCACCGCATCGCGCCGGAAGATATCGCCGCGCGGCTGGAATGGGTCTGCGGGGAGGAAGGGCTCGAGATCGATCACGACGCGGCCATGCTGCTTGCCGTGACCGCAGACGGCGGGATGCGTGATGCGCTCTCCCTGCTCGACCAGTGCGTCAGCCGCGCGGAAGGAACGGTCACATACGACCTCGTGGCGCAGACCGTGGGTCTCGCGGGAAGGGGTCATCTGCTCGAATTCGCGGAGGCGATCCGGACCGGGGACCGCACCGGCGCGCTGGAACTTTTGGATCGGTTGTACCGAGGCTCCAAGGATATGGGGAGGCTTTGCGAGGAGCTGACCTCGTTCTTCCGCGGGATCATGCTGATGAAGACCATGAAGGATCCCGGCGCGATGGTGAGCGCGGTGGGTGAAGAACGGCGGAACATGGAGCGGGTCGCGCTGAAAATGGATCTCTCCGCGATCCTGCACTGTTTGGATGCTTTCCAGACCGCGCTCTCTAAGATGCGGACCGTGAACAAACGCCTGGAAATGGAAATGACGCTGATCCGGCTCTGTACGCCGGAGCTCGATGTTTCCCCGGAAGCGCTCCTGCGGCGCGTTGAGGCGCTGGAACGCGGCGGCGTCCGCCTTGCAGCGGCGCAAGCACCGGTACCGGAGCCCGCGCGTATGGAGGAGAGACCGGAGCCGGAAGCGGAAATACCGCCCGAGACACCGGAAGAGATCCTCCCGCAGGTTCGTCCGGCAAGGAGCGCCCCTGTCTCGACCGAGGCGCTTTCCCGGGATGCAGAACCCTTCGACGCGTGGCCGGAGATCATCGCGGTGATGAAAGCGTATTCCTCATCGGTCGGCGCTGCCTTCACGGGCTCGGCGGCGTACGTCAACGGGGATTACCTACTGATCGACGCGCCGCAGCTCGCGTTTGATCTTCTCAAACGCCCGAGCCAGCGCGACAAGATGCGCGAGGCGGTCCGGCAGACGACGGGCAGGACGTACAAGCTCGGCCCGTATAAGCCGCCGAAGGACGCGCCGCAGGCGGAAGAAAAGACGGACCCGCTCGATGCGCTCGTCCGCGACCTCAAAGCGGACGGCGTGGAGATCGTAGAAAAATAAGAAAAAGTTCAGATAAGGAGTCACAGTATGAAAGCACGTTTACCGCAGGGTATGGGAGGCGGCGGGGCCGCGAATTTGCAGCAGCTCGCCCGCCAGGCGCAGAAAATGCAGGAGAAGATGGCCGAGATCACGGCGGAGTTGGAGGAGAAGGACTACACGGCTTCCTCCGGCGGCGGCGCGGTCAAGGCGACGGTCACGGGGAAGATGGAAGTTAAATCCGTCGAGATCCAGCCAGAAGTGATCGATCCGGACGACGCAGAGATGCTCGGCGATCTCGTCGCGGCGGCCGTCAACGAGGCGCTGCGCGCTGCTTCCGCGGAGCGTGAGGAAAAAATGGGCGCGCTTTCCGGAGGCGTGAACATTCCGGGGATGTTCTGATGGCGGGGTATCATGTTCCGCCGTTTGAACGGCTCGTGGACGCTTTTGAGAGTTTGCCGGGCATCGGACACAAGTCCGCGCAGCGGCTGGCATACCATATTCTCGGGCTTTCCAAGGAGGAGGCGGAGGGATTTGCTTCGGCGATCACGGAAGCGCACGAGACGATCCACTACTGTTCCGTCTGCTGCAATCTGACAGACGGTGACCTTTGTCCCGTTTGCCGGGATGGATCCCGCGACAAAACGGTGATCTGCGTGGTGGAAGACCCGAAGGACGTTTTCGCGCTCGAGCGGACGAATGAATTTCACGGACTGTACCATGTGCTCCACGGCGTGATCTCTCCGCTTTCGGGGATCGGGCCGGATCAGCTGCGCATTCGGGAACTGCTGGCCCGGGTGCAGAACGCGGACGTGGAAGAGGTCATCATGGCGACGAACCCGACCGTCGAGGGAGAGGCGACAGCGATGTACATCTCCCGGCTGCTCAAACCCATTGGGATCCGTGTGACGCGACTCGCGTATGGGATCCCCGTAGGCGGCGACCTCGAATATGCCGACGAGGTGACGCTGACCCGCGCGATGGAGGGCAGGCAAGAGCTGTGACGGACACTGCACGGTTTCCCGTTGACAAAACACGGATTCCGGTGTATACTTTTTTACCCGAAGAAAGAGGTGAGCCTTTTGGAAAAGATCGCCACAAAAACCATTGTGCAAAACAAAAAGGCTTACCACGACTACTTCGTGGAGGAAACGCTGGAGGCCGGCATTGAACTGTTCGGTACGGAAGTGAAATCGCTGCGTGCGGGTCGCTGCAACCTGAAAAACGCATGGTGCTCCGTCGTGAACGGGGAAATGCTCCTGAACGGCTGCCACATCAGCGCCTACGAACAGGGGAACATCTTCAACCGCGATCCTTTACGTGTGCGGCGGCTCCTGATGCACAAAAAAGAGATCAACCGGCTCTTCGGCCTTTCCAAAGTCGCGGGGTATTCGCTGATCCCTCTTTCGTTGTATTTCAAAGGGGCGAGGGTGAAGGTGCAGGTGGGCCTTTGCAAGGGCAAAAAGCTCTATGACAAGCGTGCAAACATGGCGGAACGCGACGCGAAGCGCGACATGGACCGCGCGCTCAAGGAGAGAAACCGCGGATAGCGGAAATCCAAACAGATTTGGGGATGAAATGGTTTCGACGGGGACCGGAAGTCTCGGTAAGCGCGTAGCGGGGCGGGACCGCTCAATAATCCGCAACCTTAAAAGTAAACGACAACGATTTTGTTGCTGTTGCTGCTTAACTAAGCAGCCGTTTCTACCCGCAGTACCGCGGGCGGGATAGAAGCGTCGACGAGCGGTGAACGTGCGCGGGGCTACGCCTTTATCCCCGCCATGCATCAAAGGCTACCGAGGCACGGGGCCCGCCGTTTGGCGCCGTGTCAAGGGAATTTATATAGGACGGCTACACGCGTAGAAAGCCTTGGTAACTGATCTTCGGACGCGGGTTCGACTCCCGCCATCTCCACCAAAACCCGAAAGTCCGCAGCGATGCGGGCTTTCGGGTTTTTCCCGGTTTTATGTGGTTTTTTCGGTGTTTTCAAGTTTTTATTGCAAGAAAAAATTTCCAATATTGGAAACTGATTTTCCATATTTCAGCGAAAAATGGGAATGAAAATTGCTAATGAAAAACGCTAAAAAATCGTTTTATTGTGCGTCAGCTTTTTCAAAAAATTTTTAGCTTTTCGGAACTGCTATCATGTAGTATCTTGTGAGAAAACCGTAGATAGATAGTGAAGCCGGAGAGGAGGCGAGGCGGATGCTTGATGATGAAGAAATCATTGCGTTGTTTTTCTCCCGTTCGGAACGGGCGATACAGGAGTTGGACATAAAATACGGCAGGGTATGTCAAAAGCTCTCTTACAACATCGTAAATAACAGACAGGACGCGGAGGAATGTGTGAACGACGCTTATTTGAGCGCCTGGAACGCGATCCCTCCGGCGAAGCCCGATCCTCTGCATTCTTACATCTGTAAAATCGTTCGCAACATCTCTTTGAAACGGTATGATTACAAGAAAGCGGCAAAAAGGGACAGCGTATATGAGATCGCAATGCATGAGATCGAGGATTCATTATCCGCGCCGGATACGGTCGAAGCGGAGATCGAAGCGAAGGAGTTAGCCGGGATTATTGAGAACTTTATGGAGACCCTGAGCGTAGAAAACCGAGTCATTTTTATGCGGCGGTATGCGTATATGGAGCCTTATTCAGACATCTCTGCCCGTGTCGGACTGTCGGAGAAAACCGTATCCGTCCGACTTACCCGTATCCGTCAGAAAATGAGGAGATACTTGATTGAAAGAGAGGTTTTCCTATGAACAAAATGAAGTTTGCCGAAGCTATGAGCATGGTAGATGACAGGTACTATGAAGAGGCCGAAAATTATCAGCGAAAGGACGGCAAGAGAACGGTAAAGCGCCCACTGATGCTCGCCGCCTGTCTCGTCATGTCGCTTGCGTTTTGCGGCTTTGCCTATATGGCTTCCGTATATTGGGGAAGCGGTCCCGCCGATGGGTCAAGCTTTGAAGAACTGACAAAACCCTTTGGAACCATATCCGAAGACGAAAACGCGTTTACAGAAGTTGAGGACAGCGCTTGGACGAGAAGCGAACTTATATCGGATTATAGCAGCGTTTATGCAGATCATTCGGCAATGTATGATTTAAATGGGAATGCCATTCCGTCTGTTTATTTCAGCCCGGCCTGGATGGTCATCTTTGCACAGGAAGACGGAGCCGGAATGCGTTTGGACTCGGGAGATACAGTAACATTTGATTATGTTCTCAAAAACAAACAAAGCCTTGAAATAGAAATGGGCTACATTCTAAATGGGCAATATTATGAACTGTCAAAAGCGCTTGGAAGCCATAATGAAACCGTTTTTCAAGCGGATGAAGCCGGTGAATATTATTTTTGCCTTACAAACCGATCGTCAACAAACGCTGTGATCGATCACGGAAGCATTACGAAACATTGATTTGTCGATCGGCTGCGCAAATCCTCCGATTCGGCGCAGCTTACGCCCTGCGCATTGCGGGTGCTTGTGAAAGATGTCTGCATCGAAGCGCCGAATGAGCTGACGGAACAGAAAAAGCAGGGGCGGCGTGACCTGAACCGCGCCGTCCCTGCAAAACCTGATAAATCTTTCTCATGACGCCCTAACGCCTGGTTTTTTGCCGGGCGGTTTTTTGTAATCATCTCGATTCCTCCGGCATATCGAGCATTATATTATTCAATGGAGAAGAAACGGAAAGCCAGTTCGTTTACTTTTGAAAGTCGGATCTTGCATGGTGGGCAAACAAAAGAGAAAATGACCGGATGCCTCCCGGCAGACATACGGGAAGAGGCTCCGGTCAAGACAGGCGTTTGGGTGATTCTTTCGGGAGAATCGGTCAAGGCTGCTCCGGCTGATATTCGGCGATCTCCTTTTGGAGCTGTTCGAGGAACGCCGCCGCAGCGCGGGACTGCACCTGATACCGTTTCCAGACGATCGAGAGATCCGCCTCGAGTTTTGGAAAAAGGGGGCGGAAACACAGGCCCGTTTCCGGCACGGCATGGATGAGCTTGTCGAGCGTCAGCGCGTATCCGATCCCGAGCCTCGCGAACTGTGCCGCATTGTAGATCAGATTATACGTCCCGACGATGTGCAGCTTCTCATACTCCCGGCGCATCCACACGGATAAGGCGCTTCCCGGCTTCTGCTGACGGGAGAAGAGGAGCGGCTTGTCCCAGAGATCCTCCGGACGGAT
>CANQIG010000055.1 GCA_947623765.1 uncultured Clostridia bacterium
GGGACCTCTCAAAAACAGTTTACCAGAAAGATATGAACAATACAAGTACGGACCGCCCGCAGCCCCGCCTTTTTTTGCACGGACGGCCCGGTTTTGTAGGGGGACACAGACCTGCCATTTCGTGCCAAACGGAAAAAGAAATCTGGACAAAAAACCGCGTCTGTGGTATAATCAACTGTGTATAGCTTACTCGAGGAGCGAGAGAAAAAAACGGGCGGGATCTCCGTCTTTTTTCGGGGAAACGGCCGGCGGAGCCGGACGCTCATCATCGCAGGAAGTATGCAGGAGGGAGTATGGGAAATGGAATCTTTTTTGGAAGCATGGAACCTGATCTCGGAGAATCTGCGGTCCCAGATCACGGAGGTCAGCTATGACACGTGGTTCAGCAAACTGAAACCCGTGTCCTTGGACTTCGACGAGGGCGTCGCAATCATTCAGGCGCCGAACGAATTCCATAAATCCACGCTGGAGCGCGGCTTTCACAAGTATCTGAACAACGCCATTCAGAGCGTCTTCGGCCCGGAGATCACCTTCCGGCTCGTCACGCCGAACGAGCGGCCGGAGCGCAAAAAGACCGTGCAGACCGAGGAATACGAATACACCTTCGATACGTTCATCGAGGGAAGCTCCAATAAATTCGCCTATGCCGCCTGCCGGTACGTCGCGAAGGAGCCCGCCAAAAACTACAACCCGCTCTTCATCTACGGCAACTCCGGCCTCGGCAAGACGCACCTGCTCAACGCCATCGGGCGGGAATTGAAGGACAACTTTCCGGAAATGAACGTCATCTACGTCAAGGGCGACCAGTTTGCGAACGAGCTGATCGAGGCGATCCGCATCGGCTCCACGGCGGGCTTCCGCGAAAAGTACCGGAAGGCCGACGCACTGCTCATCGACGACATCCAGTTCATCGCCGGCAAGGAATCGACGCAGGAGGAGTTCTTCCACACCTTCAACACGCTCTATGAGGCGAAGAAGCAGATCGTGCTCACGAGCGACCGCCCCCCGAAGGACATCGCGACGCTCGAGGACCGGCTCAAGACGCGCTTTGAATGGGGCCTCACCGCAGACATCCAGCCGCCGGACTACGAGACGCGCGTGGCCATCGTCCGGCGGAAGGCCGAGATCATCGGGCTGACGCTGCCCGACGCAGTCTGCGAATTCATCGGGATGCGGCTCAAAAGCAACATCCGCCAGCTCGAGGGGACCGTCAAAAAGCTCAAGGCGATCCAGCTCGTGGACGGGCTCACGCCCACCTACTCCACCGCGCAGCGCGCAATCAGCGACATCGTGACGAACGACCAGCCGACGCCCGTCACCGTGGACAAGATCATCGAGGAGGTCGGCCGCACCTACGGCGTCTCCCCGCAGGACATCCGCTCCGCGAAGCGCAGCGCGAACGTCTCCCTCGCGCGGCAGATCTCCATGTACGTCGTCCGGGAGATCACCGAGCTCTCGATGGTCGACATCGGACAGGCCTTCGGCGGGCGCGACCATTCGACCGTCGTCTACGCGCTGCAGCAGGTCGAGGAGAAGATGCAGCGCGACTCCGTGCTCCGCGCCACGGTCTCCGACATCATCAAAAACATCCGCGACCGGTGAGCGGCAGATTTTTCACATTTTCCCAACATTCCACAGCGCTCTGTCCACATCCGTGTGCAAGGATTTTTCGGATTCCACCGGCTCCACGGGATTTGCACAGCGCGTTTTGAAAAACTTTCGCGCCGTTCATCCCGAGATCCCCGGACTTTTTGCAGTTTTCAAGTTTTTCACAGCCCCTACTACGACTGCGAAAGTATATCTATCCTTTGAGAGAGAATTCTAAAAGACTTTCGGAGCAGAGAACAGCGCGGACAGCGCGATGCAAAACGCTTTTGCTTTCTTTTCTTTTCTTTTCGGAAAAGAAAGGAGAAAGGAGAAACAAATTCATGTTATTTACCGTAGAAAAAAAGATCCTGACCGAGGCGGTGACCAACCTGCTGCGGGCGGTCTCGGCGAAGACCTCCGTGCCGTCCCTGGAGGGGATCCTCATCAAGGCGGAGGACGACCATCTGATGCTCTCCGCGTACGACCTCGAGATCGGGATGCAGACGAATATCCCGGCGTTCGTGCAGGAAAAAGGCGCGATCATCCTGACCGCGCGGCTGTTCTCCGAGATCGTGCGGAAGTCGCCGGACGAGAACATCACCGTCGAGACCGACCAGCGCTTCACCGCGACGATCAATTCCGGCGTGAGCAGCTTCACGATCATCGGCATGAACCCGGAAGAATTCCCGGACCTGCCGAAGGTCACCGACACCGACGTGCTCTCGCTGCCGTCGAATGTGCTCAAGAGCATGATCCGGCAGACGCTGTTCGCCGTCGCGGATTCCACGGCGAAACCCATCCATCAGGGCAGTCTGTTCCGCATCGAGGACGGGAAGCTCGACGTCGTGTCCGTAGACGGCTATCGGCTCGCGCTCAGAAGGGAGCCGATCCAGTATGAGGGCGAGCTCGATTTCGTCGTGCCCGGAAAGACGCTCGGCGAGGTGCTGCGCCTTTTGAACGACGACGATTCCCCCGTGGAGATCTGCCCGTCGCGGCGGCACATCCTGTTCAAGATCGAAAATTACACCGTCCTCTCCACGCTGCTCGAGGGCGAGTTTCTCGATTACCGGAACGCGCTCCCGAAGGATTCCAAGACGAACGTCACCGTCTCGACCCGCAGCATGATGGAGAGCGTGGAGCGCGTCTCCCTGCTCATCACCGATCGGCTCAAGTCGCCCGTGCGCTGTATGTTCGGCGAAGGGACCATCCGTCTGCTCTGCACGACGACGATGGGCCGCGCCAGCGACCAGCTCGACGCCGAGGTGGAGGGCGCGCCGCTCGAGATCGGGTTCAACAACAAGTATCTGCTCGACGCGCTGCGCAGCGCGGAGGTGGATGAGATCCGCATGCTGCTCGGCGGCCCGATCAGCCCGATGCTGATCCGCCCGAAGGAGGGCGACAGCTTCTCCTTCCTCGTGCTGCCGGTGCGCCTGAGGACCGAGGGCTGATTCTCCGCATTTTTTAAAAAACAGGTGGAAAACTATGGAGGAGATCATTGAGATCACAACCGAATTTATCCGGCTCGACCACCTTCTGAAGCTCGGCGGCGCGACCGATACCGGCGGACAGGCGAAGTTTGCGATCCAAAACGGCGAGGTGACGGTGAACGGCGAGGTCTGCACGATGCGCGGGAAGAAAATGCGCAGCGGGGACACCGCGTCGTACGGCGGCAGGCGCTGGACCGTGCGCGGCCCGGTCCCGGGATGGTCCGCATGACCGTGGAACGGCTCGCGTTCCGGCAGTTCCGCAACCTTGCGGAAGACGCCGTCGAACCGGACCCCGGCATCAACGTCATCTACGGGGAGAACGCGCAGGGAAAAACGAACCTGCTCGAGGCCGTCTGGCTCTTTACCGGGGGACATTCCTTCCGTGGCACGAAGGACGCGGAGCTGCCGCGTCTCGTCGACGGGAAGAGCGCGGCGGAGGCCGCGCTCTCCATGCGCGTGTTCTCCGAAGGGCGGACGCAGGAGCTCCGGCTGCTGTTCCAAAACGGCAGAAGGAGCAGCGTCATCAACGGCGTGGAAAAGCGGAACGGCTCGGCGCTCGTCGGGAAATTCTGCGCGGTGATCTTTTCCCCGGAGCACCTCCTGCTCGTCAAGGAGGGGCCGGCGCGGCGGCGGTCGTTTCTCGACGGCGCGCTCTGCCAGATGAAGCCCTCCTTCGCGCGCACGCTGTCGCATTACAACCGCGCGCTTTTGCAGCGGAACACGCTCCTGAAGGACGCCGTGCGGCACCCGGAGCTGCTCGATACGCTCGACATCTGGAACGAGCGGCTGGTGCTCTTCGGCGTGGACGTGGTGCTTGAGCGCATCGCGTTCTGCCGGGCGCTCAGCCCGCGCGCGGCGGAGATCTACCGCGGCATCGCGCAGGGAAAGGAAGAGATCTCCCTCGACTACGCGCCGTTTGACGGCGCCGATACGCCCGACGCGCTGCGCGAGCACTTTTCGCAGTCGCTGCGGCGCTTGGAAAAGGCCGATTTTCGCGCCGGATTTACGTCTGTGGGCCCACATCGGGACGATCTCGACATCCGCATCGACGGGCTCTCCGCGCGCACCTACGGCTCGCAGGGACAGCAGCGGAGCATCGTGCTCGCGCTCAAGCTCGCGGAGGCGGATGTGCTCTTCGCCGCGACCGGCGAGCGGCCGGTGATCCTGCTCGACGACGTGATGAGCGAGCTCGATACCTCCCGGCGGGACTATCTTCTGAACCACATCGAGGGGCGGCAGGTCTTTCTCACCTGCTGCGACCCCGAGACCGTTCGCCTGATGGGAAAGGGCAAGCGCTTTTCCGTCTCCGGCGGAAAGATACAGGCGGCGCCGCCGGCGGGCGGCTGACGCCGAAGTTATTCAAAAAAATTGCCTATGTTTATGCATCTTGGCCTTGGCGTCATCGTCCGCGAGGAGGACGTCATCGGCATTTTTGATCTGGAGAACACGACCGGTTCCGCGGCGACGAAGCGCTTTCTGCGCCGCGCGCAGGAGGAGGACCGCGTGGAGGAGGTCTGCGTCGATCTGCCCCGCTCGTTCGTCGTCTGCGCAAACGGGCCGGTGGAGCGCGTCTATCTCGCGCAGGTCGCGCCATCGACGCTGCTGCGGCGTTCGCGGGCGGACGTCAGCGGCCACGGGCCGCGCCATACGCACAGGAGACCGCCGGTGTGATCCGGCCTTGAAGGAGGAGAAAACGGTATGCAGTATTTTGGGATCCCGACGTGCCCGTACTGTAAGAAGCGCGTCAACATCATCCGCACATGGCGGCTCAAGCGCGAGGGCGAGTACAAGTGCCCGCGCTGCGGCGGCATCTCCAACGTGTATCTCTCGCCGCTGGTCTATGTCTTCGCGACCGTCGCGATCTTTGCCGGGATCTGCATTTATTTCTTCCATAAGTTCGTGCTCGACGATATCGGGCTCTTTACGTGCCTGTATATCTTCATTCCCTTCGCGGGGTTCTTCCTGATCAGCCTGTTCATGGTCTACCTGAAAAAGCCGGTCATCAAGCGCGTGCAGCCGCGGGAAGAAATGCCGCGCAGCGCGCCGCCCCGCCGCAGGAAAAACGACCGCTTTTCCGAGGTCAATTCCGGGCGGTACAGGGACAACTGAAAACGGAGAACGGACCGATCTCTCCCGGCGGAACGCGCCGCGCGAAGACGGCCCGTTTTTTGCCGCTTTTTTCGCTTTTTTAAGGAGAAACAGAGGCCGCGCCTCTTGAAAAATCCCCGCTTTCGTGGTATACTATATATAATATTGACCGGCTGAAAAATGCCGAAGGAGCTTTTGAATGGATATCAATGAAATGACCCATGTGGAGGGCGATTACGGTTCGGATCAGATCCAGGTGCTCGAGGGGCTGGAAGCGGTCCGGAAGCGGCCCGGGATGTATATCGGGTCCACCGGCCCGCGGGGTCTGCATCATCTCGTCTACGAGATCGTAGACAACGCCATCGACGAGGCGCTGGCCGGGTACTGCGATAAGATCGACGTGCGCATCCAGCCCGGCGACGTCATTTACGTGCGCGACAACGGGCGCGGCGTGCCGGTCGGCGTACAGCAGCAGACGGGCCTCCCCGCGCTGACGGTCGTCTATACGATCCTGCACGCGGGCGGCAAGTTCGGCGGCGGGAGCTACAAGGTCTCCGGCGGCCTGCACGGCGTCGGCGCGTCCGTCGTGAACGCGCTCTCCGTCTGGATGGACGTCTCCGTTCGGCAGAACGGGCACCTCTACCACCAGCGCTTTGAGCGCGGCGACGCCGTCACCGAGCTCGAGGACCTCGGCCCGCTCGAAGACCCGGAGGAGACCGGCACCGAGGTGCGGTTTTTGGCCGACCCGGAGATCTTCCGCGAGACGACCGTCTACGACTACGAGACGCTTCAGGTCCGTCTGCGCGAGCAGGCGTTCCTGAACGCGGGCGTGAACATCATGCTGACGGACGAGCGCGACGCCGAGAACGTGCGGAGCGAGTCGTTCCACTATGAGGGCGGCATCTCGAGCTTCGTCGAGTTTCTGAACCAGAACAAGGAGCCGATCCACCCGGAAGTCCTCTATTTCGCGGCGACGGCGGCGGACGACAATTCGACGTGCGAGATCGCGATGCAGTACACCGATTCGTTCAACGAGCTGGTGCTCTCCTTCGCGAACAACATCCACACACAGGACGGCGGCACGCACGAGGACGGCTTCAAGCGCGCCCTCACCCGCGTGATGAACGATTACGCTAGAAAATACAACATCCTCAAGGAGGCCGACAAGAACCTCTCCGGCGAAGACGTGCGCGAGGGTCTCGCGTGCGTCATCAGTGTGAAGGTCAAGGAGGCGCAGTTCGAGGGACAGACGAAGGGACGCCTCGGAAACATGGAGGTCGGGCCGCTCGTCAGCCGGATGATCACTGAGAAGCTGATGACCTATCTCGAGGAGAACCCCGCGACGGCGCGGGCGATCTTCGACAAGGCGATGGCCGCGAGCCGCGCGCGGGAGGCCGCACGGAAGGCCCGCGACATGGTGCGGCGGAAGACCGCGCTCGAAAACTCGACGCTGCCCGGCAAGCTCGCGGACTGCCAGTCGAGAAACCCCGACGAGACCGAGATCTACATCGTCGAGGGCGATTCCGCGGGCGGCTCTGCGAAGGGCGGCCGCGACCGGAAATTCCAGGCGATCCTGCCGCTTTGGGGCAAGATGCTGAACGTCGAGAAGGCGCGCCTCGACAAGGTCTACGGCAACGACAAGCTGATGCCGGTCATCACGGCGCTCGGCACGGGCATCGGCGAGGATTTCGACATCTCGAAGCTGCGGTACGGCCGCGTCATCATCATGGCCGATGCCGACGTCGACGGCTCGCACATCCGCACGCTGCTCCTGACGTTCTTCTACCGCTATATGCGGCCGCTCGTCGAGCAGGGGCACGTCTACGTCGCGCAGCCGCCCCTCTACCGCGTGACGAAGAACAAGCGCCACTATTACGCCTATTCCGACCCGGAGCGCGACCGGATCATGGCGGACCTCGGTTCCGGTTACGACATCCAGCGCTACAAGGGCCTCGGCGAGATGGACTCCGACCAGCTCTGGGAGACGACGATGAACCCCGAGACGCGCGTCATGCTGCGCGTCATGCCCTCCGACGCGGCAGCCGCCGACGCGGTCTTCTCCGTCCTCATGGGCGATAAGGTCGAGCCGCGCCGGGAGTTTATCGAAAAGAACGCGAAGTTCGTTAAGAACCTCGATGTGTAAGGTCGCCAAGGGGCTCCGCCCCTTGGAACCCATTTACGGTCGCGCCAAGGTCGCGCTTTTCTGAAGAAAAGCGCCCAAAAGACTTTGACGTGTCTCGACCATTGGTTCGTTAAATATTGATAAGTGCGGTGCTCCACCGGAAGCCTCGCCTACGGCGCTGAGTAAGGGACTGAGAGCACCCCGACGAAGCAATAATCTCGGATACAGCCCGTTCCGTTTGCCCTGTGCTGGCTTGCGGGGGACCGGAAGAATCCCTTTTCCCACACAGCACCCACGTCGCGGGCTGCGTGGACGAAGATTGCACAATCAGTAAGCGCGCGCCCCGCGACGAAACGGCCTTTGGCCGCGGCACGGGAGAAAACTCGCCGGACGCACCGGCGAAGTGAGCGGAGCGAACGACCGGCGCGCAGGCAGAGCCTGTTCCGTTTGCCCCACGAAAGCGCACCGGAAGGCGGGAGAAATCTCTTTTCCCACGCAGCACGTACGGCGCGGGAGAAAACTTGCCGGACGCACCGGCGAAGTGAGCGAAGCGAACGACAGCGCGACGCAAAAGTCTTTTGCCCAGCTTTTCTTCAGAAAAGCTGGCGCGCAGGCAGAGCCTGTTTCGTTTGCCCTACATTGGCTCACAGAGAACCGGAGAAAACCCCTTTCCTGTGCAGCACCCACGGCGCGGGCAGCGCGGATATTTACTCGGCAACAATAAGCGCGCGCTTGCGCGCACCCCGCGGCGAAACGGCCTTTGGCCGCGGCGGCAGAGCCGCTTTCGTTCGTTCTACGTTGGCTCACGGGGTGCGGAGGCAAGCCCGCCACACAAGCCCTGCCCCTAACGCGGGGGGAAGTTTCCCAGGCGCACCGGCGAAGTTCGCAGAGCGAACGACCGGCGCGACGCAAAAGTCTTTTGCCAAGCTTTTCTTCAGAAAAGCGGAAGGATGAACTTATATGGACTTTGAACAGAAAGAAAATTTGATCCAGGTCGACCTGAAAAAGCTGATGGAGGACTCGTTCATCGACTACTCCATGTCGGTCATCGTGTCGCGGGCGCTGCCCGATGTGCGCGACGGGCTCAAGCCCGTCCACCGGCGCATCCTCTACACGATGTACGAGAACAGCCTCTGGCCGGACAAGGCGTACCGCAAGTGCGCGGACACCGTTGGCACGGTGCTCGGGCGGTACCATCCGCACGGCGACACGTCGGTCTACGACGCGCTCGTGCGGCTCGCGCAGGACTTCTCCATGCGCTATATGCTGGTCGACGGGCACGGCAACTTCGGTTCCGTGGACGGCGACCCGCCTGCCGCGTACCGATACACCGAGGCGCGGATGAGCAAGCTCTCCGTGGAGATGCTGCGCGACATCGAGAAGGACACCGTCGATTTCCAGCCGAACTACGACGACCGCCTGCAGGAACCGCTCGCGCTGCCCTCGCACTTCCCGAACCTGCTCGTGAACGGCTCGACGGGCATCGCCGTCGGCATGGCGACGAACATCCCCCCGCACAACATGGGCGAGGTGCTCGACGGCGTCTGCGCGATGGTCGACGACCCGGACATCTCCCTCGACGGGCTGATGAAGTACATCAAGGGGCCGGACTTCCCGACCGGCGGCATCATCATGGGCCGCAGCGGCATCCGGGCGGCCTACGGCACCGGGCGCGGCAAGATCTACCTGCGCGCGCGTGCTGAGATCGTCGAGAAGGCGAACGGCCGGTACCAGATCGTCGTCACGGAGCTGCCGTACCAGGTGAACAAGGCGCGGCTGATTGAATCCATCGCGGACCTCGTCAAGGAGAAGCGCCTCGAGGGCATCTCCTCCGTCGACGACCATTCCGACCGCAACGGGATGCATATCGTGATCGACGTGAAGCGCGAGGCCGCGCCGCAGATCGTCCTGAACCACCTCTTCAACCTGACGCAGATGCAGATCACCTACGGCGTCATCAACCTTGCGATCGTCGACGGGCAGCCGAAGACGCTGACGCTGCGGGAGATGCTGCAGGAATACATCAAGTTCCAGAGCGACGTCGTGCTGCGCCGCACGAAATACGACCTGAAAAAGGCGCAGGAACGCGCCCACATCCTCGAAGGGCTCGTCCGCGCGCTCGACTATATCGACGAGATCATCGCGCTGATCCGCTCGTCCAAGGGCGGCATCCCGGAGGCGAAGGCCGCGCTGATGGAGCGCTTCGGCTTCGACGACGCGCAGGCGCAGGCGATCGTCTCGATGCGCCTCGGGCAGCTCTCCGGGCTCGAGCGCGAGAAGATCTACGCGGAGCAGAAGGAGCTCCTCGCGAAGATCGC
>CANQIG010000056.1 GCA_947623765.1 uncultured Clostridia bacterium
CGCGGACGAGAAGAATCCGGGCCAGTTTTACCGCTATCCCCACGACTACCCGGACCACTGGGTCGCGCAGCAGTATCTGCCCGACGCGCTGAAAGGGAGTATCTACTACACGTACGGGGATAATAAGAACGAACAGGCTTTCCGGGCCTATTGGGAGAAGATCCGAAACCGGGCGCGGGAGTCCTAGAGCTTACAGGAATTACGGAGGTCATCCATGGAACCGTCTGTTTTGGGCACGCTTTCCTATGGGATGTATGCCATCGGCACGAAATATCGCGGCGTTCCGAACGCGTGCATCGCCACTGCGGTGATGCAGATCGCGAGCGGGGAGCCGAAAAAGCTCCTCCTTGCTCTGACAGAGGACACGCACAGCGTGGCGGGCGTTCGGGAGAACGGGCTGTTCACCGTTTCCGTCCTCTCGACCGACACGCCCGCGAGCGTGATCGGCGCGCTGGGGCTCGTGAGCGGCCGGAACACCGACAAGCTGCGGAACATCCGCCACAAGGTGCTCCTCGAGGGCGTGCCGGTCATCAAGGAGAACACCTGCTGCTGGTTCCTCTGCAAGGTGACGGATGTGCTGGACGCGGGCAACGAGGTGATCTTCGTCGCGGAGATCATCGCCGGGAGCGACCGCGCGGTCGGCACGCCGATGTCCTATTTCTATTATCGGGAGCATATGCACGGCCTCTCGCCGGAGGGCTCGCCGACCTATCTGCCGCCGAAGGCGACGTTCGACGAGCCGGGTGGGGAGAGCTTTGTCTGCCCGGTTTGCGGGTATGTCTATAAGGACCCGAATTTCAGCTTCGACGAGCTGAGCGATTCCTGGACCTGCCCGGTCTGCAAATGCCGGAAATCGGCGTTCCTTCGGCAGACGGCAAAATAAAAAAGCCGCCGCGCAGGCGACAGCTTTTGGGTCACGGCATCCGGTTCGGTCCGGTGCTCGGCAGGTTCCCGAGGTTGTTCGACGCGGCGCCGTCCGGCAGACTGCGCAGGTATTCGCTGCCGTTCCGGCTCGCGATCGCGACGCCTCGGATCCCGCCCTGCTTCGCGAGCGCGACGCCCTCCGCCTTGGAGAGCACGGTGCCGTCCGAGAGCTGGTAGCCGGTGATCTTGCCGTTCGTGCGGATGAGCTTCTGGATGTTTTTCGCGTCCCGGTTCGGGACAGGGTTCATAATGTTGATGTTGGCCGGGAGGTTCCCGATCCTGTTGGCCATAGCGATTTTGCTCCTTTCACTGGGATCTCGTCCATTATTGTCCCTCGTGCAAGGGGAAATATGCGGGATGAATGAGGAAACGGCTGTGCGAAAGCGCAGTGCAAGCAATCATAAGGGAGGCATTGTTTTGACAGACACCGAAAAGAAAGCGCTCCGGATCACAGCGCAGCACGTGCGGCTGGGGATCATCGAGGGCGTGTACCACGCGAAGTCCGGGCATCCGGGCGGGTCTCTTTCCGCCGCGGATATCTTTACTTACCTCTATTTCAAGGAGCTGCGGATCGACCCGAAGGATCCGAAAAACCCGGATCGGGACCGCTTCGTGCTTTCGAAGGGCCATTGTGCGCCGGGCCTCTACGCGGCGCTCGCCGAGCGCGGGTATTTCCCGAAGGAGGAGCTCCAAAAGCTCCGCCACATCGGCGCGATGCTGCAGGGCCACCCGGACATGAAGGGCACGCCCGGCGTCGACATGAGCTCCGGCTCCCTCGGGCAGGGCGTTTCCGCCGCGGTGGGCATGGCGCTCGCGGGGAAGATCGACAAAAAGGATTACCGCGTCTACGCGCTCCTCGGCGACGGCGAGATCGAGGAAGGGCAGGTCTGGGAAGCGGCGATGTTCGCGGCGCACAAAAAGCTGGACAACCTCTGCCTGATCGTCGACTTCAACGGCCTGCAGATCGACGGCCCGGTCAGCGAAGTCGCAGGCCCGGAGCCGATCGACAAAAAGTTCGAGTCGTTCGGCTTCGACGTGCAGACCGTCGACGGGAACGATTTTGACGCGCTCGAGGCGGCTTTTGCCCATGCGAAGACCGTAAAGGGCAAGCCGAGCATGATCCTCGCGAAGACCGTGAAGGGCAAGGGCGTTTCGTATATGGAAAATCAGGTCTCCTGGCACGGAACGGCGCCGAATGCGGAGCAGTACGCCGCCGCCGTGCAGGAGCTCACGGAAAAGCTGCATGAAATGGAGGCGTGCTGAGATGGCCGAAAAGATCAAAAAGGCGACAAGAGAGAGCTTCGGCGAGGCCGTGACTGAGCTCGCGGCGGAAGATCCGAACATCGTCGTTTTGGACGCGGACCTCGCCGCGGCGACGAAGACCGGCATTTTCAAGAAAGCCTATCCCGACCGCTTCTTCGACTGCGGCATCGCGGAGAGCAATATGATCGGCGTGGCGGCGGGCCTCGCCGCCTGCGGGAAGATCCCGTTTGCGGCTTCGTTTGCGATGTTCTCCGCCGGGCGGGCGTTCGAGCAGGTCCGCAACTCCGTCGGCTATCCGCACCTGAACGTCAAGATCGTCGGCTCCCACGCGGGCATTTCCGTCGGCGAGGACGGCGCGACGCACCAGTGCTGCGAGGACATCGCCCTCATGCGCACGATCCCCGGCATGGTGATCCTGAATCCCTGCGACCACTACGAGATGAAGGCTGCCGTGCGCGCCGCCGCAGCGTACTACGGTCCGTGCTACGTCCGCCTCGGGCGGCTCGCCGTGGAGAGCGTCAATCACAACGACGACTATCGGTTTGAGCTCGGGCGCGGCATCACGCTGCGCGAGGGCACGGACATCACTGTCGCCGCGACGGGCCTCATGGTGCAGGAGGCCGTGAAGGCCGCCGACGCGCTAAAGGCCGAGGGCATCTCCGTCGAGGTGCTGGACATCCACACCGTCAAGCCGCTCGACGAGGAGCTTATCCTCAAGAGCGCGGAGAAGACGGGGCGCGTCGTCACCGTGGAGGAGCACAACATCATCGGCGGGCTCGGCGAGGCGGTCTGCGCCGTCCTCTCCGAAAAGCGCCCGACGCCGGTCACGCGCATCGGCGTGAACGACGTTTTCGGCCATTCCGGCCCGGCGGTGGATCTGCTGAAGGAGTTCGGGCTTTCGGCGGAGCATATCGCCGAGGTCGTCCGCGAAAAGCTCGGAAAATAAAAAAATGGTTAGCAAACACAGCGCTCTCGGGGACCCAATGTACGGGTTTCCGAGAGCGTTTTCGTCTTTTCGGGGCGTTGGATGCGCCTACTTCGCTTTTTTGAGGATCTCCCTGAGGAGGTCGAGCATTTTATCCACATCGATCGGCTTCGGGAGATGCCCGTCCATTCCGGCCTTCATCGCGAGGTCGCGGTCCTCCTCGAAGGCGTTCGCGGTCATCGCGATGATCGGCAGCTTCGAGCGCGCGGGGTCCTCCATGCTGCGGATCTCCTTCGTCGCGCCGTAGCCGTCGAGGATCGGCATCTGGATGTCCATCAGAATGAGATCAAAATGGCCGGGCGCCGCAGCGCGGACCATGTCGCAGGCCTGCCTGCCGTTTTCGGCGCATTCGATGACGAAACCGGCTTCTTCGAGCAGTTCCTTGGCGATCTCCCGGTTGAGCTCATTGTCCTCGGCGAGGAGGATCCGTTTCCCGTGGAAACCGTCGTCCGTCTTCGCCGCCTCACGGACGTCGCCCGGTTCCGTCCGGTGTCCGAGGCTGATCTCGAGCGTGCGGTGTAGGTCCGAGGCAAAGAGCGGCTTGCTGATGAACCCGGTCACGCCCGCTTTTCTGGCCTCGACCTCAATGTCGGACCAGTCGTAAGCGGACATCAGGATGATGGGGGAGATGTCCCCGACGATCGCCCGGATCTGCCGGACCGTCTCCACGCCGCTCATGTTCGGCATGGACCAGTCCACGATATAGACCTCGAACGGGTCGGCAAGCTCGATGGCTTCAGAGGTCCGCACGACGGCCTCCTTGCCGGAGAGCGTCCACTCGGCGCGCATCCCGATCTTGCGCAGCATTTTGGAAACGCTCTGGCAGCTGACGAGGTCGTCGTCGACCACGAGTCCCTTGTAGCCGCTGAGCTCCGGAATGGGGCCGACGTCGCTGTGGTTCTCGGTGAAGCGAAGCTCCAGCCGGACGGTGAAAGCGGTGCCCTTTCCGGGTTCGCTTTCCACCCAGATCTCGCCGCCCATCATGTCCACGATGTTTTTGGTGATCGCCATGCCGAGGCCCGTCCCCTGGATGCCGCTGACGGTAGAGGAACGTTCCCGCGTGAACGGCTCGAAAACGGTCTTGGCAAACTCCGGGCTCATGCCGATGCCGGTGTCGCTGACCAGAAATTCATAGATCCCGCGCCCGGGCTTTTGAGAGGGCTTCTGCGTGACGCGGATCGAGACGGAGCCGCCCGACGGCGTGAATTTGATCGCGTTCGACGTGAGGTTCAGGAGGATCTGGTTCAGGCGAAGGCGGTCGCAGAAGATCTCCTCGTCCGTGATGTCGACCGTGTCGATGAAGAGCTCCAGCCCCTTCGCGTGT
This sequence comes from uncultured Clostridia bacterium, assembly GCA_947623765.1. Lineage (GTDB taxonomy): Bacteria > Bacillota > Clostridia > Oscillospirales > Acutalibacteraceae > Hominenteromicrobium. The sequence goes on from CANQIG010000056.1 coordinate 4,497, forward strand.
ACGTCGGACTGGATGATGTTCCGAATGCCCTGCAGGATATCCGAGAGTGTCTCCGGCCGAGATTCGATGGTGATCTTCCCGGATTCGATGCGGCTCATGTCCAGAACGTCGTTGATGAGGGAGAGAAGGTGATTCGACGCCTGCGCGATCTTCGAGAGGTAGTCCCTGGCGCGCTCCTTGTTGTCCAGGTGCGTGGAGGTCAGCGCGGTGTACCCGATGATCGCGTTCATCGGCGTGCGGATGTCGTGGGACATATTGTTGAGGAAGGTCGTCTTCGCCTTGTTCGCGGCGTCCGCGGCTTCCAGCGCGTGGGAGAGCTCCTCGGTCTTCTTTTCGAGTTCGCCGGTCGCGAGGGAGATCTTCTCCTTGAGGCTGCGCTGGTTCCGCGTGCGCACGACGAGGAGCGTCAGCGTGAACAGGAGGACGAACGCGGCGAGCGCGGTGAGCAGCGCGTAGCCCGGGTTTCGGTAGAAGAAGGCGAGCAGGCTGATCTCGGTGCTTCTGCCCGCGTTGATCTCCTGCGTGACGATCGTATCGAGCTCCGCCTCGCTGAAGCTGTCCATGCCCTTATCGAGCAGGGAGAGCAGCAGATGGCCTTCCGGGATCCCCGCGCCGACTGCAAAGGACAGGCTGGTCTCGCCCATCACGTTGGAGGCGAGGCGGCTGCGGACGTCCTCGTGGACGTACTGTTCCGCCGTGAGCGAGTAGAGGATCGCGGCGTCCGCTTTGCCGCTTAGGACCGCGTCGACGCATTCTTCCGCGGAACCGCATTGGAGCAGGGAAATATACGGGTACCGGCTGGGACTGTAATTATCGAGCAGGCCGGGCAGGTCCGCGACGGCGAGCGTTTCCGTGCTGCCCGGCTTGCGCGTTCCCGCGCGGGAGAGCGTGAGCCGCGCGTAGTTGGTCTTGTAGTACGGCTCGGTGATCTTGTAGCCCTCCTCCTCTGCGAGGTAGTAATCGCCGGTAAAGTCGAGGACGATATCCGCTTCTCCCGCCGCGCGGATCTCGAGGTATGACGCGCGGTTTTCGACGGGGAGAAATTCATATCGGAGCGAGAGCCGGTCCGCGAGCGTCCGGAAGATCGCCGGGAGAACACCCTTTGCTTCCCCGTCCTCGAAATACGCGTACGGCGCCTGCTCGGGGTTGAAAAGGAGGCGCAGCGTCCTTCCCTCCTCGAGGAGCGTGTTCAGAAAAGCGCGCTCCTTGGCGCTGATGACGAAATAGCCGCCCGCGTCGGTGGCGTAATACTTCTCGTGGAGCGTGTCGCGCCAGTTCGGCTCACTCAGGTCCATCGCGTTGATCGCCGCGTTGATGCGCTCCATCAGGTCCGCGCGGTCCTTCCGGACGCACACATAGAAAGGACTCGCGTCAAAGGAATCGAGCAGCCATTCGTTCTCGAGCTGCCGCAGGCTCCCGGTGACCGCCGCGTCGATGGTCTCCGCCTGCAGCGCGGCGGAGAGCTCCTCCTGCCCGGCAAAATACACGGGCTCGAAGGAAAACCCCTGCTCGGCGGCGAATCGCTCGAAGTTCGCGTTCTTGGAGTTGCCCTCCAGCATCCCGACCTTCATCCCGTCGTACGTGGCGTAGTCGCCCGCCGTGATCTTCCCGTTTTCGGCCTTTACGGTGAGTACGGTGGAGTTCACGCCGATGTTCTGGTCGGAAAAGAGGAAGTCCTCCTCTCTTTCGGGCGTTTTCGAGACGGAGGTGACGAGGTCCACCTCGCCGTTTCGGAGCATTTCCAGCGCGTCCGCGTAGGAGCGGTCGTAGCCCTCATAGGTGTATGTCCAGTCGGCATGGGAGGCGAGCCGCTGCAGGAATTCGTATCCGTAGCCGCTTCTCCGGCCGTTCCCGTCGACGATGTGGTAGCCGGAGAACGCGAAAAAGCCCACGCGAAGGACTTCCCCCGGTGCATCGGCAAAGACGGCGGGGCAGAGCTGCAAAAGGAGGATCGCGGTCAATATCAGGCTGAGCAGACGTTTTTTCATGGAATATCCTCGTTTCAGGTTACTGAAGGAGCGGGGCGGGGCTGTCGGTGCTTGCGCGTTAAGTGTAACATAATCCCGGGAAAAAGGGAAGTCAGAAGATGACTTTTAAAATACAAAAATAAAGGAGTTTTGGACGGGTTTTCTGGCAGTAGTGTAGAAAAGGGGAAAACGGGGGAGCCGCGCGGGGGAGATGAAGCCCCAAAAGGCGCGGAAATGGGTGTGCGTTGGGCGGAAGTTTAGAGGGAAATGGAGGAAGTTTGGACGCAAATGAGCGGGCGTGGAAGGTACGAAGATGTGGAGAAAAGAAAAAGGAAAGGAAGCAGGGCAGAGAGAGCATTTTCGGGGGAAGTGAGTGGGAGAGGAGAGGCGGCCAAAAAAGGCGCGGAAATAGGTGTGCGTTGGAGTGTAGTTTGGCGGGAAATAGAGCGTGTTTACGCGCAAATGGGCGGGGATGGGAGGTGCGAAGATGCGGGGAAAAGAAAAAGGAAAGGAAGCAGGGCAGAGAGAGCATTTTCGGGGGAAGTGAGTGGGAGAGGAGAGGCGGCAAAAAAGGCGCGGAAATAGGTGTGCGTTGGATGGTAGTTTGGCGGGAAATGAATGGGTTTTGCGCGCAAATGGGCGGGTGTGGGAGGTACGAAGTTCGGGAAATGCGTAAAGTGGAAACGGAGTGGAGAGAGGAAAGCCGTTTTTGGGGAAGCAGGCGGAGAGATGAGGCGGCAAAGAAGCAAAAAAATAGACTGGCGCTGGAAGGGAGTTTGGCGAGGCGGAGAAAAGGTTGCGGGCGGGAGGGTTTTGTGGTATACTTTGGGGGAGACATTTTGGGACGCGCGGTCGGCGCGTCCTGCGGGAAACGGGTGGTTTGAAATTGGCTTCGGAACAGGCGGGCAGGCTGGACGTTTTTGAGAATGTGCCGGTGGGCAGGGCCGTGCGGACCATGGCGGTCCCCACGGTGATCAGCCAGTTGATCGTGCTGATCTACAACATGGCGGACACGTTTTTCATCGGGCGGACGAACGACCCGTATATGGTCGCCGGGGCGTCCCTGATCCTGCCGGTCTTCAACATCTCCCTCTCCTTCGCCGGGCTCGCGGGCATCGGCGGCGGCGCGCTGATCTCGCGGCTGCTCGGGGAAAAGCGGCCGGAGGAGGCGCGGAAGGTGTACAGCTTCTGCGTGTACCTCGGGGCGCTCGTCGCGGCGCTGTTCTCCGTCTGCGTGCTGATCTGGATGCGGCCCCTGATGGCGCTGCTCGGCGCGGGCGGGGATACGTACGGCTACGCCAGCAGCTACGCGTTTTTCGTGATCGTCTGCGGCGGCGTGCCGACGGTGCTCTCCAACACGCTGGCGACGCTCCTGCGCAGCGTCGGGGAATCGAAAAAGGCGGGGTTTGGGATCACGATGGGCGGCGTCATCAACATCGCGCTCGACCCGCTCTTTATGTTCGTGCTCCTGCCCGATGGGATGGAGATCGTCGGCGCGGGCAGCGCGACGTTCCTCTCCAACTGCATCGCCTGCGGGTACTTTATTTTCGTGTTGCACGGCCTGCAGAAGCAGGGCTCGGTCCTGCGCCTCGGGCCGCCGCTTATGCTTCCGGCGCGGACCAGCCTGATCGGGATCTTCGCGGTGGGGATCCCCTCCGCCGTCACGACGCTGCTCTTTGACCTCGACTATGTGGTGATCGACCGGCTGATGTCCGGCTACAACGATATCGCGCTCGCCGCGATCGGGATCGTGCTCAAGGCCGAACGCCTCCCGCTCAACGTCGGCGTGGGGATCTGTCAGGGCATGATGCCGATCATCGCCTACAATTTCTCCGCCGGGAACTTCCGGCGGATGCGGGACGTGAAGAATTACTCCCTGCGCTTGGGGCTGCTCTGCGCCGCCGTGAGCATCGCGCTGTACGAGCTCTTTGCGGGGCAGATCATGCAGGTGTTCATCGGGGACGCGGGGACCGTGACGCTCGGCACGGATTTCCTGCGGGCGCGCGTGCTGGCGACGCCGCTGATGTTCCTGAGCTTCTTCCACGTCTACGTCTTCAACGGCTTCGGGAAGGGCGGGCACGCGCTGTTCCTCGGCGTGATGCGCTGGGTCGTGTTCAACATCCCGATGCTGTTCCTGCTGAATGCGATCTTCGGGATGTACGGGATCGTGTGGTCGCAGGTGACAGCGGACGTGCTGACGGTCGCGCTTTCGCTCTTTGTGTATCACAGATTCGCGAAGCGGACGTTTGCCGGGGACGAGCGGTACAGTGCCGCCCGGACCTGAACCGGGCGGAGGTCCTTAGGAGGATAGGGAATGGGTGTTTCCATTTTGTTCACAGTGATTTTTCTTGCGCTGCTCGGGCTCTGCCTGTTTTTTGCGTGGAAACGGAGCTGGGTCCGCTCGGCGTCGTCGCTCGGCGTGACGCTCGCCGCGTTTGGCGGCGCGTACGGTTTGACGCGGCTTCTGGTCTCCGCCTGGGGCGGGCCCTTCGCGGAGGCGCTCAAGGAGATCTTCCTGATCGTGTTCGGGCTGAAGAGCGAGGCGACGGTCCGGGAGACGGCGACGTATGCGGCGGTGGACGCGTTCGTCTCCGTCCTGCTCGGTGTGTCGACGTTCCTGCTTCTGTTCGGCCTGCTGTGGCTGGTTTTCAGCGGGGTGAAGCGGCTGCTGATCCGGAAGATCGCCGGGGTGAAATACGGCGCGTTCACGGGCGCGAAGCGGCTCCCCGCTTTGAGTGTGCTCCTCGCGCTGCTCTCGTTCGGCGCGGCTTCCTTCGCCGTGCTGTACCCGTTCGGCGCGGCTTCCTCCGCCGTGAACACTGCTGCCGTGCGCAGCGCGTACCCGCTCTCGGCTTCCGTCCTCACGAACCCGATCAGCCGTGGTTACGGTGTTTTGGGCCGGGGATTCTTTGACAGCCTGACGTGCCCAAAGGAGGAGGTTCCGTACCGGATCAGCGACGAGGCGGAGCACGGCGCCGCGCTCGCGATGGCGCTGCGGAACCTTGGGGAGGAGCGCGGCGAGGACGAGCGCGAGGGAAAGGGCGGTTCGGATCATGCGTTTCTTCATAGGTCTGTCTCCTTTT
>CANQIG010000057.1 GCA_947623765.1 uncultured Clostridia bacterium
GATCGGCGGGATGTACTCGCCCTTATAGCGCAGATCGCCGTAGGGGTTGTCCTCGAGGATGAGAACGCCGTACTGCTTCGCGAGGGCGTAGACCTTCTCGCGCTTCTCCCGGCTCATCGTGATGCCCGACGGGTTCTGGAAGTTCGGGATGGTGTAGAGGAACTTCGCCTTTTTCTCGGTCTTCAGCGCGTTTTCAAACGATTCGATGTTCATGCCGTCCGGGTCCATCGGGACGCCGGCGAGCTTCGCCTTGTAGGAGCGGAAGTCGTTCAGCGAGCCGATGAAGCTCGGGGCCTCGCAGAGGACCGTCTCGCCCTCCTCGAGGACGGACTTCGTGAACAGGTCCATGACCTGCTGCGCGCCGCTCGTGATGAGGATGTCGTCGAAGTCCCGGCCGACGTTGTGCGTCTTTTTGAGGTACTCCATGAGGTGCGCGCGCAGCGGGCCGTAGCCCTCCGTCGTGCTGTACTGCAGCGCGAGGATCGGCTCTTCGCGCAGGAGCTTTTCGGAGATCTTCGCGAGCGTTTCGCTCGGGAACGCCTCCGGCGCGGGGTTCCCCGCAGAAAGCGAGATATACGACGGGTCCGCTGCGTATTTGAAGATCTCCCGGATCGCCGAGGGCTTGAGCGCGAGGACACGCTCTGCAAATCTGTACTCCATTTTTGTTACCAACCTTTCTAAAATTATGCCCGAAAAACAAAATCCCCCGTCCCGCACAGGGACAGGGGCGAAGGCTCCTGCGGTACCACCCGGTTTGGAGGGCGGCGGCCCTCCCGCTCATATGCGTTAACGCCGCCGACGTCGGGCGATTGTCCCGCCCGCCCTTCGGGGTCCCATTCACCGTGCCGCCCGCGCTCCGTCTCACCGCCCGAAGCTCTCTGTGCCGCCGCGAAACGGTTACTTCCTCCCCGTCACCGGTTTTCCCTGCGCGTCCCCTCGCCCGGACGGGCGGAAAAACACGCGCTTTTTCCATCATGATCCTATACAATTATACGGCAGGTTCCCGCCGTTGTCAAGCGGTGGATGCGTGGCGGGCGGGAATATGCAAAAACTTTTCTCCCTGTTCCCGCGCGGTTTGGAAGGATGCGGCGCAGGAACGGTTCCTGCACCAAAAGGCTGACGGGGCTTCGCCTGTGCGCGCGGAGCGGTTTGATTTTTCCAGTGGCTCTGCGGCGGGGTTTCCGGCGCGGGCGGGCGCGGGATGCGCGGAGGGAATATGCGAAAACTTTCCGCCCTGTTCCCGCGCGGTTGGGGAGAAGCGGCGCAGGAATGGCTCCTGCACCAAAAAGTCGACGGAGCTTTTCCCGTGTGCGGCGCGTTTCGATTTTTCATGTGGCTGTGCGGCGGGGGTCCGGCGCGGACGGGCGCGGTATGCGCGGGGGGTGGGAATATGCGAAAACTTTCCGCCTTGTTTCCGCGCGGTCTGGGGGGAAGCGGCGCAGGAACGGTTCCTGCACCAAAAGGCCGACGGGGCTTCGCCTGTGCGCGCGGAGCGGTTTGATTTTTCCAGTGGCTCTGCGGCGGGGTTTCCGGCGCGGGCGGGCGCGGTATGCACGGCGGGTGGGGAATATGCGAAAACTTTCCGCCTTGTTCCCGCGCGGTTTGGAAGGATGCGACACCGAAACATTTCCTGCCCCCAAAAGCCGCCGAAACTTCGCCCGTGCGCGCGGCGGGTTTCGCTTTTTCCCGCGCCTTGGGGCTGGTATACTCTCCTTGCGATTTGTTTTCCGGAGACGAACGCGCGAGAAAAGAGGACGGGCCGGGAGAGCGGAACGGCGCCGCGCGGCGCATGGCCTTGTGGCGCTTCGGCGCCCGGGCGGAGGGAGTCCGGCGGAAACGGCCCGCGAAAAGAAAGCAGAGGGGTATTCGATGGAAGAAAGAAGTTACCTTGGCGCGAGGGAGAGGTTCCGGTCGTTCGTGGAAACGCCCGCGGTGCGGCGGGCCGCGCTGCTCTTTGCGCAGTTCGCGGCGGGGTTCCTCGCGGCGCGCGGGGTGGTTTTCGGGAAGTGCGCGCCGTTTGCCGCCGCGATGGCGGCGGCCGTGCCGGGAAAGGGGATGTGGGCGGCGATCCTCGGCGGCTCGGTGGGGCATCTGTTCCCCGGGCCGGTGGACGTTCCTGCCCGGTACATCGCGGCGCTGCTCGCCGTCGGCGCGATCCGCTGGGCGCTCTCGGAGCTGAAGGCGGTCAGCGGGCACGTGCTGTTCGCGCCGATCACCGCGTTCCTGCCGCTGCTCGCGACGGGCGTGACGACGGTGCTCCTGAACGGCTCGCTCCCGAACACGGCGGCGTTCTGCGTGGCGGAATCCTTTCTCGCGGCGGGCTCCGCCTACTTTCTTCGGCGCTTCGTTCGGCTCCTCGAGACGCGCCGCGAGGCCGCCGTCTTCGACAGCGGGGATGTGGCCGCCGTCACGGTCACCGCCGCGATCCTCCTGCTCTCCGTGGAGGGCGTGGCGTTTTGGGGGATCTCCCTCGGGCGGATCCTGCTGGTCTTCGCGGTGCTCTCCGTGGCGCGGCTCGGCGGCGCTTCCGGCGGCGCGGTGGCGGGGGTGGCCGCCGGGGCCGTGCAGGGCCTCGCCACGGCGGGGCTCTCGTATCTCTCCGGTGCGTACGGCCTCGGCGGGCTGATGGCCGGGGTGTTCGCGCCGTTCGGGAAGATCGCCGTGGCGGCGGCGTTCGTCGCGGCGAACGGCGTGGCGTCGCTCCAGGTGAACAGCGCGGGGCAGGTGCTCCGCGCGGCGGCGGAGGTGGCGGCGGCCTCGATCCTCTACATGGTCCTCCCGCAGAGCAAAAAACTCGCCGCGCTCTTCGCGGTGCGGCGGGACCGGCTGCCGGGGGATTCCCTGAGGCGGAACGTGATCTTCCGGCTGCGGTATGCAGCCGACGCGATGCGCAGCGCGTCCGACGCGGTGGACGGGCTCTCCAAGCGGCTCGGCGGCGCGGCGGACGGGCTCTCGGACGTGTATAGCCGCGCGGCGGAGAAGGTCTGCGTGGGGTGCAGCCAGAGCGTTCTCTGCTGGAAAAAGAACCGGGAGGAGACGCAACGGACCTTTGCCCGGCTGAGCTACCCGCTGCGGGAGCGCGGCCGGGTGGACCGGCGCGACTTCGACGGCGAGTTCCTCAAGCGCTGCGGGCGGTGCGCGGAGATCCGCGACGCGGTGAACGGGGAGTACCGCGAGCTCGCCGCGCGGGAGAGCGCGCGCGTGCGGGCGGAGCAGGTGCGCTCCGTCGTGGAGGAGCACTTCCGCTCGACCTCCGCGATGCTCGGGGACATGGCGGACGAGTTCGAGCAGTTCGAGCGGTTCGACGAGGAGAGCGCCGAGCTCGTGCGGGAGGTGCTGCGGCGGCTGGGCGTGTACCCGGCGGAGGTCTGCTGCCGGATCGACCGGGAGGGGCGGATGACCGTGGAGATCAGCGCGCCGTACCGGCGGGAGGCGAAGCTCCACCGGGGCCAGCTCGCGCGGGAGGTCTCCGCCGCCTGCGGCAGGACCTTCGCGCAGCCCGAGGTCACGGCGGAGAACGGGACGCTGCGCATCCGGATGGGCCAGCGGCCGGTCTTCAGCGTGTCGCAGGGGGTGGCGCAGCGCGCGGCCCACGGCGGGACGCTCTGCGGCGACTGCGCGCAGAGCTTCACCGACGGCAGCGGGCGGTTCTTCGCGGTGCTCTCCGACGGGATGGGCACCGGGGGACGCGCCGCCGTCGACGGGACGATGACCGCCGGGATGGCGCATTCGCTGCTGAAGGCCGGGATCGGCTTCGACAGCGCGCTGCACATGATCAACGCGGCGATGCTCGCGAAGGGGACGGAGGAGTCCCTCGCGACGCTCGACATCGTGTGCATCGATCTTTTCACGGGGAAGACGCTGCTGCGCAAGGCCGGCGCGGCGGGCTCCGTGCTGCGCAGGCGCAAACGGACCGAATGGCTGGAGGCGAAGAGCGCGCCGGTGGGCATCCTGCCCGAGGTGCGCTTCGCGAAGAGCGAAAAGCAGATGGACGCCGGGGACCTGCTCGTGCTCGTCTCCGACGGGGTGACGGCGGCGGGCACCGACTGGCTCTGCGACGCGGTGGAGAATTTTGCCGGGAACGACCCGCAGCTCCTCGCGGAGCAGATCGTCTCGCGCGCGGTGAAGGAGCGCGCGGACGGCCGCGAGGACGACGTCTCCGCCGTCGTGCTGCGGGTCGAATAAAAGCCGCCTTTTCCGGAGAAAAGGCGGCGGGAGGAGGCGATTCAGAGCGCGGGGGGCGCGCAGACGGGGAGCTCGAACCAGAAGGTGCTGCCGCTGCCGAGCTTGGAGGCGACGCCGTAGCGGCCGCCGTGGAGGTCGGTGCCGACCGTGGTGCGGTCGAATAAAGGCCGCCTTTTCCGGAGAAAAGGCGGCGGGAGGAGGCGATTTAGAGCGCGGGGGGCGCACAGACGGGGAGCTCGAACCGGAACGTGCTGCCGCTGCCGGGCTTGGAGGCGACGCCGCAGCGGTCGAAAAAAGCCGCCTTTTCCGGAGAAAAGGCGGCGGGAGAGGCGGTTTAGAGCGCGGGAGGTGCGCAGACGGGGAGCTCGAACCAGAACGTGCTGCCGCTGCCGAGCTTGGAGGCGACGCCGTAGCGGCCGCCGTGGAGGTCGAGGATCTTCTGCACGATCGAGAGGCCGAGGCCGGTGCCGACCGCGCTGCGGCGGTGCTCCTTGTCGACGCGGTAATAGCGCTGCCAGATGTAGGGGAGCTGGTCCTCGGGGATGCCGGCGCCGGTATCCGTGACGCTGATGCGGACCGCGCCGTTTTCGACGGTCTGCCGGAGCGTCACCACCTTTTCCGCGCCGCTGTAATTGATCGCGTTGTTCACGAGGTTGTAGACGACCTGCGAGAGCTTGAGGCGGTCGCCGTTCACGAAGACCGCGCCGTCGTGCAGGAAGACGAAGCGGAAGTCCGCGAGCTTGTCGTAGCGCGTGAGGATGGCCTCGATCTCCGCGGTCAGATCGAAGACCTCGGGGGAGAGGTTTTGTACGCCTGCCTCGAGCTTCGAGAGGTCGAGGAGGTCCGTGACGAGCTCGGAGAGGCGGGTGGATTCGTCGATGATGACCTGCGTGTTCTCCGGGGTGTTCTCGCCGGGGAGGTCGCGCATGACCTCGGCGTAGCCGGAGATCATCGTCAGCGGGGTGCGCAGGTCGTGGGAGACGTTCGCGATGAGCTCCCGGCGCAGGTCCTCGGCCTTGCCGAGCTCGGAAGCGGCGTAGTTGAGCGTCGCGGCGAGCTCGGCGGTCTCGCGCGCGCCGGTCTCCTTAAAGCGCACGTCGTAGCGCCCCGCCGCGAGCTGCTTCGCGCTGCGGTTGATCTCCTCGAGGGGCCGCGCGAGGCGGCGCGAGAGGAAGACCGCGAGCGCGAAGGCGAGCGCGAGCATCACGAAGGTCAGCGCCCAAAGCTGGATCTTCAGCGTGTTCACGGTGGAATCGACGGGGACGACGCGGCTCGTCAGGAGGACGAGGTATTCGCCGCCGGACGGCGTGGAGAACGTGCGCGCGTAGATGATGTTCGTCCGCTCCTCGCTGGACGCGCCGCCGATGCCGTTCGGCGCGGCAGCCTCGGAGACATTTTCCGTCAGGACGCTGCCGCCCGCCGCCTGCACCTCGAGGAACAGGCGGATGCAGCTGAACCGGTCGAAGCGGTTCAGCATATCGCCGCGGCTGTCGACGGAGAGCGCGACGTTGTTGCCGGAGGCGTCGCAGAGCAGGATGGAGACGTCCGTCTCGCGCGTGACGGCGAAGTAGTCGGACGCGGGCGCGCCGTTCTCGAAGAGTGCCTCCACGCGCTCGGAGACGCGCTTGATCTCCGCCGTCTTGATGGCGCGGTAAAACGTGTTGAGCAGGGCGATCTGGAACACCCAGAGCAGCGCGACGGTCACCGCCGTGAAGACGCCGAAGCCGAGCAGCACCTGCGTGCGGATGCCGAAGCGCCGTTTCGGCGCGCGGGTTTCGCCGCTCATGACGCGCTCTCGAAGCGGTAGCCCACGCCGCGCAGCGTCACGATGTTCTTCGCGTACGGCCCGAGGCTCCGGCGCAGCAGCTTGATGTGGGTGTCGAGCGTGCGGTCGTCGCCGTAGAAATCGTAGCCCCAGACGTTCGTGATGAGCTTCTCCCGCGTGAGGGCGATGTTGCGGTTCTGCACCATGTAGAAGAGCAGGTCGTACTCCTTCGGGGAGAGGTCGGCGCGCACGCCGTCGATCAGCACGATGCGGCCGGTGAAGTCGATCTCGAGCCCTTCGGTGCGGAAGACCTCGTGCGCCGGTTCCGCGCTGCGGCGGACGCGGTTCATCACGGCGTTGACCCGCAGCATGAGCTCCTTCGGCGAGAAGGGCTTGACGACGTAGTCGTCGACGCCGAGCTCGAACCCGTGGATCTTGTCGTATTCCTCGCCGCGCGCCGAGAGCATGATGACCGCGGGCGACGCGATCTTTTTGATCTCCGCGACGGCGGAAAAGCCGTCGAGCTCGGGCATCATCACGTCCATGATGACGATGTCGAAAGCGTTCGGCGACCGGCGGAAGAGCGAGACGGCCTCCATCCCGTTTTCCGCCTCCGTGACGGTGTGGCCCTCGAATTCGGCGTATTTGCGGATGAGCAGGCGGATCCGCGCTTCGTCGTCTACAACAAGAATTTTATACATGGTTCCTCCTCCGCTTTTCCAAAGGAAAAGCTGGGTCAAAGTCCGGTTCGGCGCGTTTTGCGGGCGCGGGGAGAGCCCGCGCGCGGGAAACGCGAAGATAAGCTGGGGTGGATGGGTTGGACGGCAGGGTGCCGCAAAAAAGTGCTGAGATTGGCAATTCTGGCGGCTTGGCGCGGGTCGGTGACCTCGGCGGGCGCGGCAAACAGGGCGCGGGGAGGTCATCGTTTTGGCGGCGCGGCGCGCCGGAACGCGCAAAGAGCGATAAAAGTGAGCCGGTTCGCGCGGAGTTTGTTGATAGGCGCGGTGCGGGACGGTGGCCTCCGTGGGTGCAGGCTGGCAGAGAGCCATTTTCGCTGGTGCGCGCGCAGATTGCGGATCGGGTCGCGCGGCGTTTGTTGGTAAGCGCGGCGGTGGATGGCCTTGGCGGGCGCGGCAAACAGGGCGCGGGCGGTCGATCGAGTTCAAGTATACAGGGGATATGTGAATACATTGTGAAAATTGGGGGAAAGCTCTGCGAGGAGAGAAAGTTTTTGGCAAAAACCACGGAGACCCCCACTAAAAGATGTGTGTTTTTCTCGGAAAACCACAATTTCGTGTGTTTTCAAAAAAAGTTTTCATTTTCCTGTTGACAAAACCGTCGGTTTGCGGTACTATATTTATAGAAAATCCATAGATTTCTTTACACAGCGAATGGAATCTTTAGGATGTTTTCAACATTTTCCCGCAGTTTTGCGGCGGAAAGGGGAAGATATCATGTTACCGGTTATTACGATCGCACGGCAATACGGCAGCGGCGGGCACGAGATCGGCGAGCGTGTCGCGGAGAAGCTGAACATTCCCCTGCTGGACAAGCAGCTGATCGCCCTCGCGGCGAAGCAGAGCGGCCTCTCCGAGGAGGTCTTCCAGCGCGCCGACGAAAAGGCGGGCAGCAGCCTCCTGTACTCCATGGTCATGGGCAACTACACCTTCGGCAGCCGGATCACCGGCGTCAACGAGATGCCCATCAACGACAAGCTCTTCCTGCTGCAGAACGACATCATCAAGAAGAAGGCCGACGAGGGCCCGTTCGTCGTCATCGGGCGGTGCGCGGACTACATCCTCAGGGAGTACAAGAACGTCTTCCATGTGTTCATCCATGCGAACAAGGAGGCGCGGATCGACCGGATCGTGCGCAAGGGGCTCGCGGAGCCGAAGAAGGCGCCCGAGGTCATCGTGAAGCGCGACAAGCAGCGCGCGAACTACTACAATTTCTACTCCAACCGCCGCTGGGACGATCTCTCGAACTACCACCTGACGCTGGACTCCTCCCTCTACACCGTGGACGAGGCCGCGGACGTCATCATCGCCGCCGTCAACGCGCGCAAGGCGTGACGGACTGAATTTGAGTTTACCTACCTTTCATATTTTTCATTTTTTATCCCTTCAGAAAAAGAGGCCGCGCCCGCGGTCTCTTTTTCTGTTTGGAGGAGAGGGCGGAGGCGATGGGGATTTGGCCGGCTGCTCCGTGGACGGGAGAGAGAGAGGAAAAAGAGTTGCGAAGCGGGGGTTGGTAGGAGTTGCGGGTTGGCAGAGACTTTGCGGCGGACGGCGGGAGAGATAAATATTATGCGACGGGTCTACGAGAGGTTTGCGGGGGCTGTTTTGTGCGGAGGCGCTGGGTTAGACCTGCGGCGGGCGGTTTCTCCGGAGGACGGCGGGAGAGAAAAATATTATGCGGCGGGGCCTGTTGGTTCGCTTCCTGTTCGGCGGGTCGTGATGGAATGGTGGGCGGCTTTTCGGCGGGATGAGCAGGGCGAAAAAATGGAGGACAAGGTCTGGTGGGGTTGAGAGAGCCGTGCGGGGACGCGTGGGCTTTTCCGGGCGGCTGGGCCGTGTCTGGACTTGCAGCTTTTCGGTGGACGGGCAGGGCAAAAAATGGAGGACAAGGTCTGGTGGGGTTGAGGCGGGGCCGGGTCGCGCCGTGCGAGTGCTGTCAGTGCGATGGGCCGCGCCGGGGACGGCGGGGCGCGCTTTCGGCGGGACCGCAGAAAGGAAAAATTTTTGCGGGGCGGTTCTGTTGGACTTTGCGGGAGGTTCGTGCTATAATGGGGACGGGCGCTTTGGCGCGGCAGGGGACCGGCGGCCGCGTTTTGCGGGAGAATGGAGAAGACGGGATGAAGGCGATACAGGCGAAAGAAAGATGGACGGAGCTTTCGGAGCGGCAGTGGAAGCGTCTCGCGGCGGCGGGACTGGCGCTCCTTTTTGTCGTGGTGCTCGTCCTCGCGCTCTTCCCGCTGCTCGACGGCGGGACGCCCGCCGAGATCGTGACGTACGCCATGGGCAGCTACGTGCAGCAGACGGTCTACGGCGGGGACGGCGACGAGATCGCGGCGCGCGCGGCGAGCATCGTGCAGGCGCTCGAGAACGAGATCTCTTGGCGCGCCGTCGGCGGGGACATCCAGCGGCTGAACGAGCACGCGGGGAACGACTGGATCGAGCTCTCTGCGGAGACGGTCGGGCTCCTCGCCCTCGCGCAGGAGGTCTGCGAGAAGAGCGGCGGCGCGTTCGACGTGACCGTCGCGCCGCTCACGCATCTCTGGGATTTTGACGACGCGAAGAACGAGGTCCCCGACGCGGCGGAGATCGCGGAGCGGCTGCAGTACGTCGGCGGGGAATACCTCCGGCTGGACTTAACTGAAAACACCGCCTCGCTCAAAAACACGGGGAACGCTGTGGATCTCGGCGGGCTCGGGAAGGGCGCGGCGTGCGACGCGGCGCTCGAGGTGTACCGGGACGAGGGCGCGAAGGCCGCGGTGATCGCCGTCGGCGGCAGCATCGGGGTGTACGGGACGAAGTCGGCGGGCGGCAGCTGGAACATCGCGGTGCGCGACCCGAACGGCGAGGGCTCTG
>CANQIG010000058.1 GCA_947623765.1 uncultured Clostridia bacterium
CGGATCGCCTCCTTCGCGGAGAGCGGGTCGTCTGCGGGCATAAGCACGCCCCATGTGTCCTTCACGGGAAGGCGGATCGAATCGTATTCCGAAACGTTCCAGCCGACCATCAGTCCGAAATCGATCAGCCCCTTTTCCAGCTTCTCCCGGACGAGCAGGCCGTCCCCGCTATAAAGGTGGAAGCGGATCAACGGATAGGTTTCCCGAAGGTCCTGCGCGGTTTTCGCGAGGAAAGAGATCGCGTGGGTCTCGCCGCAGCCGATGTGGATGTCCCCTGCGATGTTCCCCTCGGGAGCGGTCATTTCTGCTTTCGTTTTTTCCATCAACTCTACCAGCTCCTCCGCGCGCTTGCGCAGGAGCATTCCGTCTTCAGTCAGGGTGATCTTTTTACCCCGGATCAAAAGCTGCTTGCCGAGCTCTTCTTCCAGCTCTTTCATCTGCCGGGAGAGCGGCGGCTGCGTCATATTCAAAACCTCCGCGGCCTTGGTGATGCTCTCCTCCCGTGCGACCGCCAAAAAGTATTGCAGAACGCGGATGTCCATCCGATCGCCTCCTTCTCGTCTCTTGAAAAAAGTATAGCAGAAGCATTCATACCTGTCAAGTATGCGAAACTATTTAAAATATGAATTTGAAATCATTGCTGGAAAGTCGTATACTGATGGGGAAGGAGGGAGCGGAAATGGCCGAAATCAATGAAACGTGGAAAAGTGTCCGGCAGAACTTGATCGACGCTGGCTGCGACGGCAAGACGGAAGACTTCTGCATGAAGTGCCTGCAAGACGGACGCGCGGCGAAGATGCTTCCCGCACTGGAGGCGCACCGCCGGACGCTCTTGGACGCGCTGCACTGCGCGCAGAAGCGGATCGACTGCCTCGATTACCTGATATTCCGGATCCGGCAGTCCAAGGAGAAACAGACACAGACAGAACCGAAAAAGGGGTAACGTTCATGTATCAGAACCACAATCAGAACCACAATTTGAAGCTGAAAATGGCGCTGCTGTCTACGTGCCTGGTTTCAGCGTCGCTGAATGCCGTGACCGGGCTTGTCCCGGAAATGGCGGAGGCTTTCCCGGATGTCTCGCTTTCCAC
Source organism: uncultured Clostridia bacterium (assembly GCA_947623765.1). Lineage (GTDB taxonomy): Bacteria > Bacillota > Clostridia > Oscillospirales > Acutalibacteraceae > Hominenteromicrobium. The sequence goes on from CANQIG010000058.1 coordinate 1,092, forward strand.
CGTGGAGCTTATTGCCACAGTTCCTTCTCTGTTCCAAATGGTCGGCGTGCTCGGCGGTCAGCCGGTCGCGAAAAAGCTTGGGTATAAGGGGACCATGCTGCTCGCGCTCCTGTTCTGCGCGGCGGGCGGCGTGATCCCGGTGTTTTTGCCGCTGTTCCCCGTGATCTTTATCACGCGCTGCTTCTTCGGTACAGGCTGCGGCCTTCTGATGTCTTCTTTATTGACGCTCACCGTCCACTTTTTTGACGGCAGAACGCGCAGCACGATGATCGGGCTCAACGGCGGGATCTCCGGGCTGGGAAGCGCGTTTGCGACCTTCGTCGCCGGGATGCTTCTCGTTTTTGGGTGGAACGTTTCCTTTTCTGTCTATTTCCTTGGCTTCGCGGTGATGGCGCTCGTCCTGCTGTTCGTTCCAAAGGTGGATAAGAGCGAAATGAATACTGTGTCGGTCCAAAAGACATCGAAAGCCGCGTTGCCAGTCGGGCTCTGGGGACTCGGGATCCTGATGTTTGTCTCTGTGATGCTCGCGACCGTGTACGTGATCAAGGCTTCGACGCTCATCACCGATTACGGATACGGCACTGCGCGGGAGGGGAGCGTTTCCCTGACGCTGCTCTCGCTCGGCTCCTTCCTCGCAGGGCTGACGTACGGCAGGATCCGCGCAAGGCTGGCGGGGCAGACGCTGACACTCGCATTCGCGATCTGTGCGGCGGGATGCCTCCTCGGCGGATTTGCAAACGGCCTTCTCGCGGTCTGGGTCGGCGCGTTTCTGCTCGGATATGGGTATTTGATCTTCATGCCGTTTTTGCAGGAGCAGGCTTCCCGGAGCTACGGCGCTTTCGGAGAGACCGCGACCAACCTCGTGCTTGTGTTTCAGAGCATCGGCGCGTTCGTCACACCGTGGCTGGGCACGCTTTTCGGGATGATCTCCGGAGATTTGAAGATCCAGTTCCTGATGACGGCGGGATGCTTCGCAGCCCTCACCGTCGGCGCGCTCCTGCGTATGCGCGGCAGCACTGAAATATAAAAGAGAATCCCCGGCATCTGATCGAGCCGGGGAAAGTTCTTTTTGACGGGCTGTCAAGCGGTTTCCGAAGCATCGCGCGTGATGTTCCGAAGCCACTTCTTTTTCCGGTATCGCGCGTAGACGATGGGGAGTTTTGAGAATTCGTCCAGACTGAGGAAGACGAACACCCAGATCGGCGGCAGTTTTACGAGAAATGCGAGGATAAAGCCGATCGGAACGAAGATTCCCCACATCCAGACGGTATCGCAGATAAATCCGAACTTGGAGTCGCCGCCCGCGCGGAACACGCCGCAGATAAAGTACGTGTTGAGCGGCGGCCCGATGACATAGACCGCGCCGATCCAGATCATGATGTTGAGATACCACTGCGCCGTCTCGGTCAGCTCAATCATATTGTTGATGAAAAGCGGGCAGATCAGCACGACGACGCTGCCGATCAGGGAGGAGAAAAACGTCAGCCAGGCGAGGTGCGTCGCGTCGCGCTCCGCTTTTTCCATCTGTCCGGCGCCGATGGATTTCCCGAGGATGATCGCCGCACCGTTCGCGACGCCGAATCCGAAGACGGTCGCGAGGTTTCGGATCGTCGAGACGACGGAGTTTGCCGCGACCAAGTCTTCGCCGAGATGCCCCATGATCACGGAATACATCGTCAGCCCGCCGCCCCAGATCAGCTCGTTGAGACATCGAGTAGGCGAGGCCCCAGACAAAATCGTTTCCGATCGCCGGGAGCGCAAGGCGTATGAAATCCTTCATCAGAACGGTGCTATGCAAGGTTAGGAGGCGCGGACGCAGACGAAGCTTTTTGTACCGTTCACCCGCGATGATGCAGAGGGCAAACTCGATGAGCCGCGCAATGACCGTCGCGAGCGCGATACCCTGGATCCCCATGGGAGGAATGCCAGGGATCCATCCGAAAATAAAGACCGCGTTCAGCACGACGTTCAGCACGAGCGCCGAGGAGTTGATGAGCGTGCTGGTCTTGACCTGCTCGATGCTCTTCATCGCCGCGAGGTACGGCTGCGAGAGCGCGAGGAACAGGTAGGAGAAGCTGACAACTTCCAGATACTGCGCGCCTGCGGCGATCATATTGGCGTCGTCCGTATAGATGAGCATGAGCAGTTCAGGGAAGAAAAACGCCCCGGCGAAAAAGAGGAGCCCGACGCCCAGAGAGAATTTCAGGCCGATGCCCAGCACCTTTTCGATGGACCGCATATCGCCTTTGCCCCAATACTGGGCCACCAGCATCGTGATACCCGCGCCGATCCCGAAATAGACCATGTTCAGGATCATCATGATCTGTCCGGCGAGCGACCCGGCTGCGAGCGCCGTCTGGTCCACGTAGCCGAGCATCAGCGTGTCCGCCACGCCGACCGCAGAGGAGATCAGATTCTGCAGGGCGATGGGGATCACGATGGAGAAGAACTGCCTGTAAAAGTCCTTTTTGCTGTCTGTCATGATCCGAACCTCCAAGAAATACTACCGCGTCCCATTATACGACGCAAAACGGAAATTGTCCAGAGATTTTCCGAAAAATGCCGCCAGAATGCAAACGACTGGCGGCTTCTCTCTTCGGGTCTTCTCTTACTTTTGATGGACGTCGAGCTGGGGGAAGGGGATCTCCACGCCGTTTTCATCGAAGCATTTCTTGACCGCCTCGTTGAGGTCGTAGTAGACGTCCCAGTACGCTTCTGGCTTCACCCAAACGCGCAGCACAAATTCCAGTGCGCTGTCCCCATATTTTTGCAGCCGTGCCTGTGGTTCCGGGTCGACGAGGACGTTCTCCTGTTCTCTTGCGACCCCGAGCAGGAGCGCTTTGATCCGCTCCACGTCCGAACGGTAGGAGACCGAGAATATCAGGTCGATGCGCCGCGTGGTCTCCGCGCTATAATCCGTGATCTCCGTGTTCGTGAGAATGCCGTTCGGGACCGTGACGCGTTTGTTGTCCGGCGTCACGATGATGGTGTAGAGCACGTTGACTTCCTTCACTGTCCCCGCAATCGACGAGGTCTCGATGTAATCTCCGACGCGGAACGGATGAAAGAGCAGGATCATCACGCCGCCCGCGAGGTTCGACACCGCGCCCTGAAACGCGAGCGCGACCGCGACACCGCCGGAGGTAAAGAGCGCAAGGAAGGAAGCGGTCTCCACGCCGAGAATCCCGAGAACGATGAGAAAGAGCCCGATATAAAGCAGGACCTTCGCGATGCTCGCGGCAAACGACGCGAGCCCGGGGTCGAGCCTGCCGTACAGCTTGGAGCGCGCAAAGCGCTTTGCAAGAAAACGGATCAGCCGGAACCCCAAAAAGAGCACAAGCACCGCACCGAGGACGCGCAGAATAAAAAATCCCGCCTCCTGCGTCAGCTTCTGAAAAAAGCTCTCCCAATTTGCCCAATCCAGCACGGAAAAGACCTCCTTTCAGGATCGGCATCCCGGATCATTTGCCGATCCGTTCCGTATCGAGAATGATATTGACCGGCCCGTCATTCTGCACATTTACGTGCATATGCGCGCCGAATTCGCCGGTCACGACGTTTCCGACCGGCTGACCGCGCATCTCTTCAATAAACAGCTCGTAGAGGCGCTTTGCTTCTGAAGGGGGAGCGGAGTGCCCGAAATCCGGTCTGCGGCCGTGTTTCATGTCGGCGCTGAGCGTGATGTTGGAGACGATCAGCACGTCGCCGCCCACATCGATCAGGGAGCGGTTGATCTTTCCGTTCTCGTCCTTGAAGATGCGCAGCTCGGCGATCTTCTGCGCGAGGAACGAAGCCTGCGCGTCCATATCGCCGCGCATCGCGCAGAGAAACACCGTCACACCCGCGCCGGCTTCACGCGTTTCTTCTCCGTTGATCGTGATCTGTGCGCCGTTCATGCGCTGAATGACTGCCCGCATACGCCCGCCTCCCATATGTGTTTGGATAGAAAGATCGCCGCAAGCAAAAGCGCTTGCGGCGATCTGGTGCAGGTAACAGGACTTGAACCTGCATGAACTTGCATTCATATGGACCTGAACCATACGCGTCTGCCAATTCCGCCATACCTGCACGTTCCGTCATCCGTTTCCGTCTGACGCTCCATAATTATAGCACCGGAAAACAGGTTTGTCAACACAAAAATAAAAAAGTTTGCCGTTTCCTCGGGAACGGATTGCATTTTTCCCGGTTCTGTGGTATTCTAAAGAAAATCGGGAAAGGTCGGTGGAGAATATGGCAGTCGGAACGGATGCGGAGAAACTGGCGGAGGCCAAGCGCCTGCTGAAAGCGCTTGCGAACGGCGAGCATCCCTTTGAACATACAAAACTCTCGGAGAACGACATCACGAATGACGTCCGTGTGGTGCGCGGGCTGTTTTCCGTGCTGGAGCTCTTGGAGCAGGGCGAGCGCCCGAGCGGCGCGGGAGATTCGAAACGGAAACCGTCGTCTGTGGATTTCTTCCTTTCGGAGGAGGAGCGCGAAGCGTTCGCCTATTCTTCCGAGGACATCCCCGTCACAGAGCTGACGAAGCGCATCAACGAAACGGTACGCGATCCTGCGAGAAGGAAGCTCCAATACAAAGAAGTGACGGGCTGGCTGGTGGAAAAGGGCCTGATGGAGATCATCTCGCTGGAGACAGGCTGGAAGCGCGTACCCACCGATGCCGGGATGGCGCTCGGCATCCGCGTCGAGCACCGGCGCGGGATCGACCGGGAGTATGACGTTGTCCTTTACTCGGAAGAAGCGCAGCATTTTCTTTTGGACCACATCGAGGAGATCGCGCTCTTTGCCACAGAGCGGAGAAAGAGAAAGAAAGAAGAAAAGAGGCGGGAGGCCGCAAAGCCGACAAGTCCGTTCGGCGGACTCTTGGAAGACTGAAAACATACAGCCCCGGAGAACGTTTGCGGAACGCTTTCCGGGGCTGATCTTTGCGATTTATAGCGCTGCGTCGAGGCGCTCTTTGATCGCGAGGAGGAACTCCTCGCTGTCCGCGCGGCGAACGTTCGGGAGCGTCGACATCCCGGCAAGGTCGCCGGTCATGACACCGTCCTCCACGGTCCGGATCGTCGCCTTTTCCAGCGTCTCCGCAAAGAGGACAAGGTCGGGGAGAGCGTCGAGCTCGCCGCGCTTTTTGAGCGCGCCCGTCCACGCGAGGATCGTCGCGATGGGGTTTGTCGAGGTCTTTTCGCCTTTCAAATACTTATAATAGTGCCTCTGCACCGTGCCGTGCGCGGCCTCGTATTCGTAGACGCCCTCGGGGGAGACGAGCACGGAGGTCATCATGGAGAGGCTGCCGTACGCCGTCGAGACCATGTCGCTCATCACGTCGCCGTCGTAGTTTTTGCACGCCCAGATGAAACCGCCTTCGCTGCGCATCACACGCGCAACAGCGTCGTCGATCAGCGTGTAGAAATACTCGATCCCGGCATCTTCGAACTTTTCCCGGTATTCCGCGTCGTATATTTCCTGGAAAATATCCTTGAACCTGTGGTCGTACGTCTTAGAGATCGTATCTTTCGTCGCGAACCAGAGGTCCTGGCAGGTGTCTAGCGCGTAATTGAAGCAGGAACGGGCAAAGTCCGAAATGCTCTTGTCGACGTTGTGGATCCCCTGAATGATGCCGGGCGTCTCGAAATCGTGGATCGTCCGGCGCTCCTCGGTGCCGTCCGCCTTCGTGACTACGAGCTCCGCCTTCGCTCCTGCGGGCACGCGCATTTCAGCGTTCATGTAGACATCGCCGTAGGCGTGACGCGCGATGGTGATCGGCTTCGTCCATGCAGGAACGAACGGGGTGATGCCCTTTACGAGGATCGGCGTGCGGAAGACCGTGCCCCCGATCTTCGCGCGGATCGTGCCGTTCGGGGATTTCCACATCTCTTTGAGGCCATATTCCTCCACGCGCGCGGCGTTCGGCGTGATCGTCGCGCATTTGACGGCGACGCCGTATTTTTTCGTCGCTTCCGCGGACTCCACCGTCACGCGGTCGTCCGTTTTGTCCCGGTTCTCGAGGCCAAGGTCGTAGTATTCGGTTTTCAGGTCCACATAGGGGAGAAGCAGCGTATCTTTGATCATCCGCCAGAGGATGCGGGTCATTTCGTCGCCGTCCATCTCGACGAGCGGCGTTTTCATTTGGATCTTCGTGTTTTCGCTCATTTTCAGCACCTTGCCTTTCAGGAAAGCGACTTTGTATAGTTGAGCAGGCCGCCCGCCGCGACCATAGCGCGCTCGCGGTCCGTCATCACGGGGATGACCTCGATCTCAAAGCCCTTCGTCTCATCCCGCAGCAGGATCGGCAGCTTTTCCTTGATCGCCCTGCGGATGTCGGGGAGGGAAAGCACATCCATCTGATCGATGCGGTCGTAATCCGATTCGTTCTTAAACTGCAGCGCGAGAATGCCTGCGTTCGCAAGATTCGCACAGTGGATCCGCGCGTAGGATTTCGCGAGGACCGCCTTGACGCCGAGGTACAGCGGGACGAGCGCGGCGTGCTCCCGGGAGGAGCCCTGTCCGTAATTCGCGCCGCCGATCACGATGCCGCCGCCCTCCTGCTTGCAGCGCGCGGGGAACTCTTTGTCGCAGACGCCGAAACAGAAATTGGAGAGGTAGGGGATGTTAGAGCGGTACGGGAGGATCTTCGCGCCGGCGGGCATGATGTGGTCCGTCGTGATGTTGTCGCCCACCTTGAGGATCGCTTTCGCGGTGATGCTCTCCGGAAGAGGTCCGGAAACGGGGAAGGGCTTGATGTTCGGACCGCGCAGGACCTCCACGGAATCGGCTTCTTCCTTCGATGCAGGGGCGACGATCATGTTGTCGTTCACGGTAAACGACGCGGGGATCTCGATCTTTTCAAACGCGCCGAGCGTTCTCGGATCGGTAAAAACGCCGGTCAGCGCGGAGGCCGCCGCCGTTTCCGGGCTGACTAGGTAGACCTGCCCGTCCGCCGTGCCGCTGCGACCCTCGAAGTTCCGGTTGAAGGTGCGCAGAGAGATGCCCGCGGAGTTCGGGGACTGTCCCATGCCGATACACGGCCCGCACGCGCATTCCAAGATCCGCGCGCCGCTCGCGATGAGATCCGCGAGCGCTCCGTTTTGCGCGAGCATCGTATAGACCTGTTTGGAACCCGGCGCGATCACAAGGCTGACGGAAGGATGTACGGTTTTGCCTTTGAGGATCGAGGCGACGCGCATGAGATCGAGATAGGAGGAGTTCGTACACGAGCCGATGCAGACCTGATCGATCTTGTTGCCCGCAAGTTCCGCGATGGGGCGCACGTTGTCCGGGCTGTGCGGGCACGCGGCAAGCGGTTCGATCGCAGAGAGATCGACCGTCATCTCCTCGTCGTAGACCGCGTCCGGATCGGCGCCGAGCGGCGTCCAGTCGGCTTCACGGCCCTGCGCGGCGAGAAACGCGCGTGTCACTTCATCCGAGGGAAAAACAGAGGTCGTCGCGCCGAGCTCCGTTCCCATGTTCGTGATGGTCGCGCGTTCCGGCACGGTCAGCGTCGCAACGCCCGGCCCGGTGTATTCGAGGATACGTCCCACGCCGCCCTTTACGCTCAGGCGGCGCAGCAGCTCCAGAATGGCGTCCTTCGCGGAGACCCAGGGGGACAGCGCGCCGGTGAGCTCGACCTTCAGGACTTTCGACACCGTGATGTGGTATTCGCCGCCGCCCATGGCGACCGCAACGTCCAGACCGCCCGCGCCGAAGGCGAGCATTCCGAGACCGCCGCCGGTCGGCGTGTGGCTGTCGGAGCCGATCAGCGTCTTCCCGGGAATGCCGAAGCGTTCCAGATGGACCTGGTGACAGATGCCGTTGCCCGGCCGGGAAAACCAAATTCCGTGCTTTTTCGCGACGGACTGGATATACCGGTGGTCGTCGGCGTTTTCAAATCCGGTCTGCAGGGTATTGTGATCGATATAGGCGACGGAGCGTTCCGTTTTGACACGCGGCACGCCCATGGCTTCAAATTCCAGATATGCCATCGTGCCCGTGGCGTCCTGGGTGAGCGTCTGGTCGATCTTCAGTCCGATGTCCGTTCCAAGCCGGATTTCTCCGCTTTTCAGGTGTTTTTCGAGTATTTTTCTGGTCAGAGTCTTGCCCATGGGTCTTCTCCTTTCCGCTTGCCTCGTTTTGCAAGTTTCGGTTATTATTCTATCAAAAAAAACGTCCTGTGTAAATACTGAAACGGGATTTTTCCCATTTTCTCCAAAGAGAAAACGGGTTTTACGATTTTTCCTTGTGTAGGTTTGTCAATGATGTGTTACAAAAAGAGGGAAAGAAGAAAGGACCTGTTTGGGGGAAAGCCAGTTCAGGGGACGCATGGGGAAATTGTTGTAATATCTGTTCCAGACAGCGAGTTGTTTCTGGAAATCTGCAAAGGAAAAGAAGGTGTGAGAAGCATAGAAATATTCGTTGTCCTTGCGGTGG
>CANQIG010000059.1 GCA_947623765.1 uncultured Clostridia bacterium
GGCGCGAGGAGCTTGCGGGGATCGAAGCCCTTACCCTCAAGATCCTTGCCCGCCTCGATGTACTTGCGGGTCGCGTCCGCGAACGCGAGCTGGCACTCGGTGTTGACGTTGATCTTCGAGACGCCGAGTGAAATGGCGCGCTTGATCATGTCCGCCGGGATGCCCGTGCCGCCGTGGAGCACGAGCGGCATCTCGCCCGTGAGCTCCTGGATCTTCGCGAGCACGTCGAAGTTCAGGCCGGTCCAGTTCGCCGGGTACTTGCCGTGGATGTTGCCGATGCCGGCAGCCAGCATCGTGACGCCGAGGTCCGCGATGCGCTTGCACTCGTCGGGAACCGCGACCTCACCGCCGCCGATCACGCCGTCCTCTTCGCCGCCGATGGCGCCGACCTCTGCTTCCACAGAGATACCCTTTTCCCCGGCGATCTTGATGAGCTCGGTGGTCTTCGCGATGTTCTCGTCGATCGGATAATGCGAGCCGTCAAACATGACGGAGGAGAACCCGGCCTCGATGCACGCGAGCGCGCCGTCGTAGGAGCCGTGGTCCAGGTGCAGCGCGACCGGAACAGTGATCTTCAGGGACTCGAGCATCCCGTTCACCATGCCCACGACGGTCTTATAGCCGCACATATACTTGCCGGCGCCTTCGGACACGCCGAGGATGACCGGGGACTGCAGCTCCTCCGCCGTGAGCAGGATCGCCTTTGTCCATTCGAGATTGTTGATGTTGAACTGGCCGACCGCGTATTTGCCCGCTTTCGCCTTGTTCAGCATCTCCTTTGCCGATACCAACATGATTTCCGCCTCCAAATGGAATTTGTGATTCTATTATAGTGGAAGTAACCGGAAAAATCAAGACCAATTCCTTCCCTTTTCATCATTTTCGTGAAAAAAACGTCTTCCCGCTTTCGATCAGTACCGGCTCTCCTCGTCGATATACGCCGAACAGTTCAGCCGCTGCACGATCTCCTCACGCAGCACGCGGACCGGCTCGACCGCGTCGCCGCGATAGATCTCGAGCGCGAAATCCACCGCTTTGGAGCCAAGAAACGGCGCGTACACGGCGGAGAGCAGCGTGCGCGAGCGGGAATCTCGAAGCACCTTCAGATACTCCTGTTTGCCTCCGCAGCTCATCACGAGCCTGACGCCGTCCCAGCGCGCCTCGTCCAGCGCGGCGAGCACGCCGAGCGTCATTTCGTCGTCCGGCGCGAAAACGGCCTCGATGTCCGCCTCCCCGTAGAGGAGCGGCGCGAACGCGATCTTACTGTCCTCCCGCGCCGACCCTGCCTCGCACTCGACGATGCGGATGCCCGGAGCCGCCGCATTGAGCTCCCTGCAGAACGCGTCGGTCCGCGATTTGGCCTGCGCATTCTCCGTTTTCGGGAGCAGGACCGCCACATCGCTGTCCGCGCCCAGACGCGAGGCCAGATACTCCGCGGACGCGGTCCCGAGCGCTGCGTCGTCGCCGGTGATCCGATACGCGCCCTCGCAGGCGAGCGGAAGGTCCAGAACGATCACCGCGACCCCAGCGTCGATCGCCTGCTGCGCGGCCTCCTCGACGCCGTCAAAGCCGGGATAGAGCAGCACCGCGTCGTCCTCCTTCGTCACCGCGGCGCGGAGCGCGGCGGCCATCTCTTCCCCGGTGGCGCAGTCCGTCCGGGAGAGGACGACCTCGTCGGCGTGCTGCTCGGCGCAGACCTCCGCCATGCGCGCGGCCTCTGCGGCAGATCCCCGCGTCTCCTTCGGGACGATCAGCCCGAGGCGCAGCCTCCCGTCGTCCGGGCCGGGCGTCGGCGTCGGCTCCGCCGTGGGCGTGGGCGTCGGCAGCGGCATGGCGCGCACGTCGTCCGCGTCCGGGAGCGTCTCGATCGGCCGCGACGCGCACGAAGCCGTCAGAAGAAGGAGAATCGGAACGAGAAAAGCGCAGAGGATGCGTCTCATCGGGAAACCTCATTTCAAAAAAGAATCGGCAAAGCCGGAATAGACAGGATCGGTCCGCTGTCTATTGTACACGCTTTGCCGTCTTTTGTCAATTCAGCCGTTTTTCTGCTCCTGTTTTGGCCCCGCGAGCGGGAAGGCGACCTCCGCCGTAAAGATGTTCCCGTGCACGTAGACACGGAACGTGCCGCCCATCGCCTCCGTGAAGCTCTTCGCGATGGAGAGCCCGAGACCGCTCCCGGAGCCCTCCCGGCTGCCGTCGCCGCGCACGAAGCGCGCCGTCAGCCGTTCGCCGTCGAGCTCCATCTCCTGCGCCGTGACGTTCTGGATCTGCACCGTCGCCTTCTGCTCCTCCGGGAACAGCGAGAGATAGACACGCGAGCCGGTCAGCGCATACTGCGACGCGTTTTTGATGAGATTTTGGAAGATCCGGTAGAGCTTTTGCCCGTCAGCGAGGATCATGCACTCCGCTTCGGGGATCTGTACGCGCCAGATGAGCCGCCCATCCTGCAGGAGCGCATCCATCTCCGCGATCGTCTGCCGCAGGAGCTTATCCATCGAGATGCGCTCGATGTGCAGCGGGAGGTTCCCGGTCGCCGCCTTCGAGATGTCAAAAATATCCTGCACCATATGCGCGAGGCGGTCCGCCTTCTGCCGGATCACGCCCACGTATTCCTGCGCTTCGGCGGGTAGATCGGTCTCGCTTTCCAGCAGATCCACATAGCTGATGATCGACGTCAGCGGCGTCTTGAGGTCGTGCGAGACGTTCGTGATGAGCTCGACCTTCGTCCGCTCCGACTTCGCGCCCTGCGCCACCGCAAAACGGATGCCGTCGCGAATCATGTTGAGCTGCATCGCTGGGACGTGTAGCGGAGACTGCATCGGAAGATGGTTGACCGCGTCGAGATCGCCCTTATACAGCTGCTCGATCTGCCGGAACAGCTCGTCGAGCTCGCTGAGGTCCTCCCGAAGGAACAGGCCGAACGCCGCGAGCAGCCCGAAAAAGAAGAACGCGAACAGGATCACGGCGAGCAGGAGAAGCACCGGGTGGCCCCAGCGCGTCGCGAGGAACGTCAGGCTGAGCGCGCCGAACAGCACCGTGCAGGCGAGCGCCGCCCCCAGGAAAATATACGTCCGGCTGAGGCGGGAAGAAAACCCGCGGCCTGTGCCGCGCACCGCGCGCATCAGCGCAGCGACAAGACTCTGCCGCCAGACACGGCGGTTCACGCGCAGGTCGGTCACGACCAAAGCCGCGAGCACCAGAGCGATGCAGATCCCGGTCATTTTCGCGTCATACCCATAGTCGTACCAAAACTCCCGCGCGACGCAGGCCCCGATCACCAGCAGGATGAGCTTCGCCTCAAACCAAACCCTGCCGAGACATTCGCCGATCCTGCGCACGAAGGCCTTCCGGTCGCGCCGGAACACGATCGCAAAGATCAGGATCAGCAAAAAGAGGAGCGCGGCCGCCGCGGCGACGGAAAGCCAGAACATCGTCTGCTGAACGGCCTGCTCCGTTTCCCCAATCACGGCGGAGCGGACGCCCGACGCCCCAAAGGGCGTCGTCTCCCGTTCCCGGACGGCGAAACGCACGGAGATGCGGTCGCTCCCGTTCGTTCTGCGGTAGTCCTCAATCAGGTAGGAGAGGAACCGCGTATACGGCTGCGTATACGGCACGGCGCTCTCATAGACGGTCACCCCGTTCCGCTCGATGAACACCTCTCCTCCGACATACGAAAAGGAATAGTTGAAATCCGGCGGGAGGACGTCGCTGCCGTCCCACGGTTCGGCGTTTGCGAGCACATACACCGTCCCGTCCTCACGGAAGTATTCACACCGGTAGAGAATATCCCGATACCGGCTGTCGAAACGCGTCTCCGTTTCGGAGTTCGGGTCCGCGCGGAACGCCGCGGATGTGACTTTTCCGTACAGATCCCGGAAAAGCAAAACGGCGTTGTCCTTGTACACCGAAAGCTCGGTGTACTCCCCGCGCGCCGCATAGCCGAGCTCCCGGGCCGCGCCCTGAAGATCCGCCGAAAGGGTTCCGCCGCGCCGCGAGAGATAACTCACGACCGGATTCGCGAGAAAGAGAAACAGGAAGATCAAGATCCACGCGCTGATCAGCGAGACCGCGCCGCGCGCGAGACTAATGTTTTTTGATTTCATACCCCAGCCCCCAGACGACCGTCAAATACTCCGGCGCGCTCGGGTCGATCTCGATCTTCTCCCGGATGCGCCGGATATGCACCATCACCGTGTTCTCCGCCGAGAACGCGGGTTCGTTCCACACACGCCGGTAGATCTCCTCCGCAGGGAAGACTCTGCCGGGATTCAGCATCAAAAGCTCCACGATCTTCGTCTCCGTCGCGGTCAATCGCACCGGCTCGCCGTCGGCGTAGAGCGTCCGCTCGTCGAGCCGGTAGGTGAGCCTGCCGTTCACCACGACGTTTTTCCGTTCCGCTTCGATCCCGCCGAGGCTCGTGTACCGCCGCAGATGGGAGTGCACCCGGGCGACCAGCTCGGCGGGGTTGAACGGCTTTGTGATGTAGTCGTCCGCCCCGACTGAAAGCCCGTCGATCTTATCCGCGTCCTCGCTCTTCGCGGAAAGGATCAGGATGGGAAGATTCTTCGTCTCCCGGATGCGTGCGATCGCCGTGCGCCCGTCCATGCGCGGCATCATCAGGTCGATGATGAGCAGATGGACCTCATTCTTCTCCGCCGCGTCCACCGCCTCCACGCCATCGTAGGCGCGCAGCACGCGGAACCCCGCGCGCTCGAGCGTCACCGCGATGGCGTGTACGATGTCGCGGTCGTCGTCCACGACGAGGACCGTCTTTTTCCCTTCGTTCTCCATTGGAAATCTCCTTTTTCAAACCCTTTGTTCTGGAATAAGTATAACAGAAAATCGGGGATTTGTCACCCTGCGAAACCTTACGATTCACTTACAATCTTCCTTCCGCTTCGGCAAATACCGCACAGACACGGCGCATAGGATTTCCAAAAACAGAAAGGGTATGGGAAGATGAAACGAACGCTGAAAAAGCGCCGGGCGGTGCTGGTCCTGCTCGCCGCAGTGCTCCTGCTCGGGATCGCTGTGCGGCGGAACCCCGCGCCGAGCGCCGTCCCCGCGAGCGCTTCGATCACCGATTGGGGCCTGAGCTTTCAGACCGAGGGCGCTCCGCCCGTCGCAAACGCGACCTCGGAAGCGCTCGCCCCGTATCACGCGCTGTATATGGGCGACCCGGCGGAGAAAACGGTCTATATCACCTTCGACGCCGGGTTTGAAAACGGCAATACGCCCGCGATCCTCGACGCGCTGAAAAAGCACGGCGTGAAAGCGACGTTCTTTCTCGTCGGGAACTTCCTCCAGACCGAGCCGGAGCTCGTGAAGCGCATGGCGGCGGAGGGCCACACGATCGGCAACCACACATATAGCCACCCGGATATGTCGAAGATCCTCGGAGAAGCGGAATTCCGAGAGGAGCTTCAGAAAAACGAGGACCTCTTCCGGGAGATCACCGGCGCGGAAATGGCGAAGCTCTACCGCCCGCCGCAGGGAAAGTTCTGTGAGGAAAACCTGCGCATGGCGTCTGAGATGGGCTACACGACGGTCTTTTGGAGCCTCGCCTACGTCGACTGGTACGTGGACGACCAGCCCACCGCGCAGCAGGCGTTTGCAAAGCTCCTGCCGCGCGTTCACCCCGGCGCGGTGCTCCTGCTGCACAGCACCTCCTCCACGAACGCCTCGATCCTCGACGAGCTTCTGACCAAATACGAGGAGGCAGGATACACATTCGGAGATCTTTCCGCCTATTGCTCGGATAAATTCGGCACGCCAGCCCCGAGCGGCGCGCCGCTTCCCTTCCGATAATTTAGTCTTTATTTCTTATCGGGAAAAATACAGACCTTCATTTAGCGTATACTTAAGCGGAGAAACCGAAAAGAAAAACCGGGCCGGAACGGGCGCGGTCATGAAAGCGAAGGTCGATGAAAATGGTCGAAGCACTTGTCAACTTTTTCAGCAACATCATCCCGGCGGAGCTGACGGTCTTTGTCGTCTCGATGTTCCCTGTCGTGGAACTGCGCGGCGGGCTGATCGCGGCGCGGCTCCTCAATCTGGAGCTTCTCCCTGCGATGCTCCTCTGCTTTATCGGGACGATCCTCCCCGCGCCGTTCATCCTGCTTTTCCTGCAGAAGATCTTCGATCTCCTGCGCAACACGCGCTTCGTGAAGCTCGTCGACCGGCTGGAAGCGCGCGCGCGCAGCAAGATCGCGCAGATCGAAAAGTACAAGACGTTCGGCCTGCTCATTTTCGTCGCGATCCCTCTGCCCGGCACCGGCGCGTGGACCGGCTGCCTCGCCGCCTCCATGATGAAAATGCCGCTCAAAAACGCGCTGATCTCCGTGATCGGCGGGTCGCTCATCGCGGACCTCATCATGGCGCTCGTCTCCTACGGCGTGATCGGAGCGTTCCTATGAAAGCCAAACTGATCGTCCTTGGCGGCGGCGCTGCCGGCCTCATGGCCTCCTGCGCCGCCGCGCGCGTTCTCGAGGAACCCGGCGCGGTCCTCGTCCTCGAGGGCAACGAAAAGCGCGGGCGAAAGCTCCTCGCCACCGGGAACGGGCGCTGCAATCTGACAAACCTGCACGCCGCTCCGGAACACTTTCTGGGGGACAGCAAGGCCCTGCCTCCGCTGCTCTTCGCCTACACGCCCGCGCGCATCCGCTCGATCTTCGACGCGATGGGCCTCGAGACCGTCGCGGACGGCGAGGGCCGCGTCTACCCGAGATCCATGCAGGCCGCCTCGGTCCTCGCGGCACTCGTGCGTGAAGCGGAGCAGTGCGGCGTGGTCTTTCAGACCGGGAAAAACGTGGTCTCCGCCGTGCGCACCGAAACAGGCTTTCGGTTCGTCTGCGCCGACGGCTCCGCGTTCACGAGCCGCGCCTGCGTCCTCGCGGCGGGCGGCGCGGCGTCGCCGAAGCTCTCCCTCGGGGAAGGCGGCTATGCGCTCGCGAGGTCGCTCGGCCACAGCGTCACGGCGCTTTATCCCGCGCTAACAAGCGTCCTCTGCGAAAAGAGCAGGCGGACCCTGCGGCCGCTTTCCGGCGTCCGCGTCTCCGCCTCCGTCTCGCTTTACGCGGGAGAAACGCTGCTCGCCGCCTCCGACCCGGGCGAAAAAAGCGAGGTCCTTTTTTCGGAAAACGGCGTCTCCGGCATCTCCGTCTTCGACCTCACGGCGAAGGCGTACCGCGTCCTCGCCGGGACCGGCGGCTGCACGCTGCGGCTGGATCTTCTCCCGGACCATACGGAGTCGCAGATTGCCGCGTATCTCCGCCGCGTCCGCGAGGAGTACGGAACGTCCCCCGCCGGGGACCTTCTGCTCGGACTCCTTCCGATGCAGATCGGCTGGGCGCTTGTGCGCGAAGCCGGCGCGGACCCGAACGCGGCGGCGGCTTCGCTCCCGGAGGACAGGCTTTTGAAGATCGCGCGCCTCGCAAAGTGCTGGGAATTCCCCGTCACGGGAACGAGAGGCTTTGAGAACGCGCAGATCACCGCGGGCGGCGTCCCGATGCGGGAGGTCGACCCGATGACCATGCGCTCGCGCATAACGCCCGATCTGTACCTTGCGGGCGAGCTCCTCGACGTGCACGGCTGCTGCGGCGGCTATAATCTGCATTTTGCCTGGGCGAGCGGGCACGCGGCGGGGACCGCCGCCGCCCGCGCCCTTTTGGAGGAGCGTTTATGATCCGCATCACCGGGCTTTCCCTGCCCCTCGATTACACCGGCGCGGACCTCCGCCGCGCCGCCGCCCGCGCGCTTCGCTGCGACGAAGCGCGCATCACCTCGCTCGCGCTCGTCCGGCGGTCCGTGGACGCGCGCAAAAAGGACGCGGTCCGTTTCAGCGTGACCGCCGACGCCTCCCTTTCCGGGGGTGAAAAAAAAATGCTCGCCCGCCGGGATGCGAAGCTCTCCCCCGTGCCGGACCGTACCTACCGGATGCCGACAGCCGCGCCGTTTGCACAAAGGCCCGTCATCGTCGGGTTCGGCCCTGCGGGGATGTTCGCGGGCCTTCTGCTCGCCCGCGCCGGACAGCGGCCGATCATCGTCGAACGCGGCGAACCCGTGGAACAGCGGCGCGAGACCGTCCGGCGGTTCTGGTCGGGCGGCGCGCTCGACCCGGACAGCAATGTGCAGTTCGGCGAGGGCGGCGCAGGCACCTTTTCCGACGGAAAGCTCAACACCGGCACGAAGGACGAGCGCATCTTCTTTGTGCTGCGGACCTTCGCCGAACACGGCGCGCCGGAGGAGATCCTTTTCGACGCGAAGCCCCACATCGGCACAGACCGCCTGCCCGCCGTCGTGCGGAGCATCCGGGAGGAGATCCTCGCCCTCGGCGGGGAGATCCGCTTTGAGACGAAGCTCCGCGACATTCTCGTGCGCGGCGGCGCGGTGTACGGCGCGGTGCTCGAGCACAAAGGCCGAACGGAAACCGTCGAGACGGACCGCCTGCTGCTCGCGGTCGGCCACAGCGCGCGGGACACGTTCGAGATGCTCCTCGGAAAGGGATGCGTGCCGCTCGAACCGAAGCCGTTTTCCGTCGGCGCGCGGATCGAACACCTCGCGAACGAGATCGACCGCGCGCAGTACGGCGCTTTTGCGGGCCATCCGCGCCTCGGCGCGGCGGATTACAGGCTCGCCGTGCATCTACCGAACGGGCACGGCGTATATACCTTTTGTATGTGCCCCGGAGGGACGGTCACGGGCGCATCGTCGGAGCCGGGCGGGATCGTCACGAACGGCATGAGCGCCTTTGCACGCGACGGCCAAAACAGCAACGCCGCGCTGCTCGTGGACGTGCGCCCGGAGGACTTCGGCGGCGACGGTCCGCTCGCGGGCGTCGCGTTCCAGCGCGGGATCGAGCGCGCCGCCTACGCGCTGACGGAAAGCTACCGCGCGCCCGCGCAGCGCGTGGAGGATTTTCTCGCCGCGCGCCCCGGGAAGACGTTCGGCTCGGTCGCCCCGACCTATCTCCCCGGCGTTTCGCCCGGAGACCTGCGCGCCGTGCTGCCCGCATATGTCGCCGAGAGCATGGCGGAGGGCATCCGCCTGATGGGCCGCCGTCTCGCGGGCTTCGACGCGCCGGACGCCCTGCTCACCGGGCCGGAGACGCGCAGCTCCTCCCCCGTGCGCATCCTTCGGGACGAGCGGTTCCAAAGCCCCGGACTGCGCGGCCTCTACCCCTGCGGAGAGGGCGCTGGATACGCCGGCGGCATCACGAGCGCCGCCGTGGACGGCATTCGCTGCGCCGAGGCGATGCTCCGCGAACCGTGATATGGAAAAGCCGCCCCCGATGAACTGCCCCAGATTATACAGACAGCACAAAAAAGCCTCTAAGCAGGAAATATGAAGATTTAAGCGGAGTGGC
>CANQIG010000060.1 GCA_947623765.1 uncultured Clostridia bacterium
TTGACCCGCTTGATATTCGGCTTCCACGTTCTGTTGGAGCGTCTGTGCGAGTGGGAGACCTGAATGCCGAAGGATACATCCTTACCGCAAAATTCGCATTTCGCCATTTTCTGCACCTCCTTATCCGTTCGGCGCTACGTTCTTTTTGCACATAGTATTGTAGCAGATAACGCGGGAAAATGCAAGAATTATTTTTTTCAGAGTTGTTTTTTTCTGAAATCTGTTCTATAATCCCTGTATACATTTCTTTTTGGAGGCTGTTTTATGCTTTTCAGTTCTCTGATGACGCTCCTGCGGGGCGGCCATGTCGACATCATGTCGGTGGTGATGCAGATCGCCGCTGTGCTTTTTATCATCATCCTTGTGCTCCCGTTTCATGAATTTGCGCACGGCTTTGTCGCGAACAAGCTGGGCGACCCCACCGCGCGGTACGCCGGTCGGCTGACCTTCAACCCGCTCGCGAGCGTGGACCCGCTCGGCGCGGTGTTCCTGCTGTTCTTCGGGTTCGGCTGGGCGAAGCCCGTCCCGGTGGACAGCCGGTATTTCAAGAACCAGCGCACGGGCATGGTGCTCACGGCGCTTGCGGGCCCCGTCGCGAATCTTCTTGCGGCGTATGTCGGCGCGCTGATCTACTACGCGATCCTCGCGTTCGCGCCGCTCAACGTTCCCGTGCAGTACCTTTTGATCTTCCTGAATTATTACGTCTACATCAACGCGGTGCTCGCCGTTTTCAACCTCGTGCCGATCCCCCCGCTGGACGGCTCCAAGATCCTCGCGGGGTTCCTCAGCGACCGCGCGCGGTATCTCTTTTACCAGTATCAGGGGATGCTCTCCATGGTCGGGATGATCCTTTTGATCTCCGGATTTCTCTCCGGGCCGATCGCGGTCGCCGAAAACGCGGTGGGATCGTTTGTGAACCGGCTCGCGGCGCTGCCCTTCGAGTTCTTCGGGCTGATCTGACCCACGGAAGGAGGGCCCATGGAGGCGCTGTCGTATAAGCTGGACGTGTTCGAGGGTCCTCTGGATCTTCTGCTCACGCTGATCTCGAAAAACAAACTCAATATTTATGACATTTCGATCTCCGTCCTGCTGGATCAGTATATGGAGCAGATCCGCCGGATGCAGCGGGAGGATATGGACGTCGCCAGCGAGTTTCTGGAAATGGCCGCGCGGCTTGTGCACATCAAAAGCGTTTCGCTCCTTCCGAAGCACGAGGAAGAGGAGGAGCTGCGGCGGGAGCTGACGGGGGAACTTTTGGAATACCGGCAGTGCAAGGAGGCCGCCGAGCGGCTGCGGGAGCGGATGAGCTTTGCGAGCCTCGTCCGGGAACCGGCGGATATCCCGGTGGACCGGGCCTACCGCCGCATACATACGGGCGAGGAGCTCCTCGCGGCCTACTTTTCCGCCATGGGACGGAAAGCGCGGTTCAAGGAGCCGAGCGCGGAGTCCTTTTCGGGGCTCGTCTCGCGCAGGGTGGTTTCCGTGACGTCGCAGATCGTCTATGTGCTGCGCAGCCTCTGGAGGAAGCAGCGGATCCGTTTTTCGGAGCTGTTCCGAGGCAAGCGCGACCGCTCGGAGCGGATCGCAGCGTTCCTCGCGGTCTTGGAGCTGGTACACGGCAGGCGCATCCGCGTCGAAGGGGACGGCGACGCGATGGAGATCCGTCTGGTGAAGGGGGAACGGAAATGAATCGGAAAACCCTGCTCGGAACGCTGGAGGCGATCCTATTCGCCTGCGGCGAACCCGTCGCTTCGGACAAGCTGCTGAAAGCGGCGGAGACGACGGAGATCGAGCTGCGCTCCGCTTTGGAGGAGCTGAAAGAGAAATACAACACGCCGGAAAGCGGCATCCGGCTTTTGGAGCTGGACGGTTCGTTCCAGTTCGCGACGAATCCGGCGTATATCGAGCCGGTGCGCACGGCGCTGGACCTTCGGCGGAATACCCCGCTGTCGCAGGCAGCGATGGAGGTCCTCGCGGTCGTCGCGTACAATCAGCCGGTCACGAAGGCGTTCGTGGAGCAGGTGCGCGGCGTCGACTGCTCGGGCGTGATCGGGAGCCTCATCGCAAAGGGCCTGCTGGAAGAGCGCGGGCGTTTGGAGCTTCCGGGCCGGCCGCTGCTCTACGGGACGACGGAGAACTTCCTGCGCTGTATGCAGATCGACTCTCTTTCGGGACTGCCTCCGCTGCCAAAACAGCAGGACGAGGAGGACGCTCCCGCGCAGGAGGAGCCGTCTGCGGAGGAGGTGTCGTCGTGATCGTTTTGCGGGTGCTCGGCGGAACGCTCCTCGGGGTCTTGGCGCTCGTGCTGCTCCTGCTCTGCTTCCCGGTCCGGGGAGAATTCCGTTTTGCGACGGAGCCGGAGCTCGTCCTGCGGTACCTGTTTTTGCGGTTCAAGGTGCTCCCCGCACCGCCAAAACCCAAAAAGGTAGAAGAGGAGCCCGAACCGAAGGAAAGAAAGGCGGAAAAGAAAGCGACCGAGGGGAAAGAGAAGACCTCGCCCGTCGAGACCGTTCGCGCGGTGCTGCGGGCGGAGGGATTCTCCGGCTTTATGGGGATCCTCGGACGGTTCCTCGGGCTCTCGGGGACGCTCGTCTGGGAGGTCATCCGCTGCCTTCGGGTGAGGACCTTGGATCTCTGCGTGACCGTAGGCGGGGAGGACGCCGCCGCGGCCGCGGTCCTTTTCGGGCAGGCATCGGCGCTGGTATACGGCGCGGTCGGGGCGTTCTGCGATCTCGTCGGCTATAAAGATCCGAGGGTCACGGTCGACCTCGATTTTCAGGCACCGTCGCCCACGGTGCAGTGCGAGGTGCACCTTGCGGCTATGCCGCTCCGGGTGGTGTGCCGCGCGGTCAAGTATCTCTGCGGGGTCATCCCGCTGTATCTGAAATTCCAACGCGCCGGGAAACGCGGCCTTGCCGTGCGGAACGGTCCCGCGAAATCTGGAAAGGAAGCGAATGCGCAATGAACGAAAAGGACAACAAAGTACAGAGCCTGATGGACATCACGATGGATAAGGCGCGCGCGATGGTGGACGTCGATTCCGTCATCGGCAGCCCGATCACGACGCCGGACGGCACGACCGTCATCCCGATCACGCGGGTGAGCTACGGCTTCGGCGCGGGCGGCAGCGATCTGCCGAGCAAAGCGCAGTCGGAAAAAGGACTGTTTGCGGGCGGCAGCGGGGTCGGCGTCACGGTCAGCCCGATCGCGTTTCTCGTGATCGCGAACGGGACCGTGCGCGTGCTGCAGATCGAACCGTATTTCTCGTCGCTGGACCGCGTGATCGCGACCGCGCCGGACGTCGTCGACCGCATCGCCGGGTTTGTCGAGAACATGAAAAAGAGCAAAGAGAAAAAGAACGGGGAAGAGGACGAAGAACAGGCTGCGCCCGAGGAATAAGTCTGCCGATTGCCGGCGTATACTGGCATGGCGGTGATGGGATTGAAACGGATCGCAGCGGTTCTTTTCGCTGGCGTGATCGCGCTGGCCGGGCTTTCCGCGCCCGTTTATGCGGCGGGACCGGAAGTCTCCGCGCGGGCGGCGGTGCTTTTCGACGCGGTGAGCGGGACCTTCCTCTATGAGAAAAACGCGCGGGAGGTGCTCCCGATGGCGAGCACCACCAAGATCATGACGGCGCTGCTCGCCTATGAGAGTGGGCGGACCGACGAACCGGTGGAGATCACGGAGGAAATGGTCGCCGTCGAGGGTTCTTCGATGGGACTCGCCGCAGGGGATGTGCTTCCGCTCGGGGAGCTCGCAGAGGGGATGCTCATGACCTCCGGGAACGACGCGGCGAACGCGGTCGCGCTGTTCCTCGGCGGGGACGCGGAACGCTTTGCCGAAATGATGAACGCGCGCGCCGCCGCGCTCGGAATGGAGAATACGCACTTTGTCACCCCGTCGGGGCTGGACGCAGACGGGCACGGTTCTACCGCGCGCGATATGGCGCTGCTCGGCGCGGCGGCCATGAACGTGGACGGTTTTGCGGCGGCAGTCGGCGAGACCGCGCAGGATGTGACGTTCCTGTCGCCCGAAAAGACGCTGCGTTTCCAGAACCACAACCGGCTGCTCTCCCTCTACGGGGACTGTACCGGGATCAAGACGGGCTTTACAAAAAAGGCGGGAAGATGCCTCGTCTCGGCGGCGGAACGGAACGGCGCGCGGCTGATCTGCGTGACGCTGAACGCGCCGGACGATTGGAACGACCATATCGCGCTCTACGAGTTCGGCTTTTCCCGATTTTCCGAGCGCGAAGTGCCCGACGGCGGGTACGGCTGCAGGGTGCCGGTCGTCGGCGGGCTTTTGCCCGACGTCGCGTGTGTGCCGAAAAGCGGCGTGTCCGCCTTTCTTTTGGAGGACGCCGAGGCGGTCTGCCGCGCGGCCTGCCCGCGCTTTCTGTATGCCCCGGTGCGCGCGGGAGATACGGTGGGCTATATCGCCGTGACGGTCGGAGAGACGGAGCTCGTCCGCGTGCCGCTCCTCGCGGCGGAGACGGTCTTCGAGAAGCCGGACCGGCGCTCGGCCCTTGCGCGCGTTTTGTCGCGCGTGTTCGGCAGATAATACGATCAAAGAGGGATCTATGGCAAAGGACACCAGACTGCAAAAATATCTCGCGGACTGCGGCGTCGCCTCCCGCCGAAAGGCGGAGGAGATGATCGCCGCAGGACGCGTCGCGGTGAACGGACGGCGGGCGAAGATCGGAGACAAGATCGACGCGCGCCGGGATCGGATCATGGTGGACGGGGAGACCGTGCGCTCCGGATCGGATAGGTATTACGTGATGCTTTATAAGCCGCGCGGATTTCTCTCCGCCGTGACGGATGACCGAGGAAGAAAGTGCGTGACGGAGCTTGTAAAGGACATTCCGGCAAGGCTCTACCCCATCGGGCGGCTCGACAAAGATTCGGAGGGGCTGCTGCTCTTGACGAACGACGGCGATTTCGCGCAGAAGATCGCGCATCCATCTTCCGGCATCGCGAAGATCTATCGCGTCACCGTGCGGCCGAAGATCACGGAGGAGCAGCTCACGCAGCTTTCCGTCGGCGTGGAGCTGGACGACGGACCCGCCGCGCCGGCAGCGGTCCGCGTGCTGGAGCAGGGCGAAGGGCGCGTCGTGCTCGAATTTGTCCTGCACGAGGGGAAGAACCGGGAGATCCGCCGGATGTGCGAGGCGGTTGGGCTCGAGGTCGCGCGGCTGAAGCGCACGGCGATCGGCGGTGTGAAGCTCGGGATGCTTGGACAGGGAAAGTACCGGTTTTTGACAAACGATGAGGTGCGGCGCCTGAAGGCGGCCGCCATGAAAAAAGCGCCCCGCGCGGCGGGACGGACGGAGGAAAAGGAAAATGCTGCAGATCAGTCCCATGGAGGATCGCGCGCGGGAGGCCGAACGTCTCCGCGCGCTCGGTGTCGGTGAAGACGCGCGGCTGCTTTTGATGACGGAACGCGGGGAGGAGCTTGGATATGCCGCGGTGCGGCTTGAAGGGGAGACGCTGTACCTGCTCAAGTTCGGGACAGGCAGCGGCGCGGATCTTCTGGCCGCCGCGCCGGACGCGGAGGGGGCGTTCCTGCTCGATACGCTGATGCGCTCCGCAGCTTCCTTCGGAGAAGTACACGGCGCGGGCCGGATCGAGACCGATTTTCCGGATCGGTTCGGTTTTTTCGCGCAGCGCGGGTTTGCCGTGGAGCAGGACCACGCGGAAGCGCCGATGTCGCTCATCGTACACTATCTTTGAGCGGCGCCGGAAGGTCTATTTCTTAAAATTGTGTGAAGTTTTCGTAAAAAGAGGCGTCCGAGAGCGGTTTCGGGCGCTTTTTTTGCGTGAAAGGTTGCTTTTTTCCGGGAGTGATGGTACAATAATACATAATGGCTAAGTTTTGCTTCCCGTTTGGAAAGGACAGTTTTGGAAACGAAAAAGAAGTGAGTTTATGGTAAAAAGCATGACCGGTTACGGGCGCGCGGAGGAGACGGTGAACGGCAGAAAGATCACCGTGGAGCTGCGCTCCGTCAATCATAAGTATCTGGAATATTCCGCGCGCGTCTCCAGAGGCTACGGCTTTCTGGAGGAAAAGCTCAAGCGCCTCGTCCAGAGCCGCGTCTCGCGCGGAAAGCTCGATGTGTACCTCGGGATCGAGATGCTGGAGGACAGAACGGCGGTCGTCAACGTGAATCACGCGCTCGCCGAAGGTTATGTCCGCGCGCTTACGGAGATCGCCGAAAAGAACGGCCTGCCGCTTCCCGTGACCGTCGGGGACATCGTGCGGTGCCCGGAACTCTTCACGGTGACGCGCGCGCCGGAGGACGAGGAGGGCGTCTGGGCGGACGTCGCGCCGGTCGCGGAGAAGGCGGTCGACGCGTTTGTCTCGATGCGCGAGGCGGAGGGCGAACGGCTCGTCGCCGACGTGCTGGGCCGCGCGCAGACTGTGGAGAACTGCGTCGGGCTCGTGGAGGCGCGTTCCCCGGAGACGGTCCGGCTGTACCGGGAAAGGCTCGAGGCGCGCCTAAAGGAAGTCCTTGGGGACAGGACCATCGACGAACAGCGCATCCTGACGGAAGCCGCGATCTTTGCTGACCGCGTCGCCGTCGCGGAGGAGACTGTGCGCCTGCGCAGCCACATCGAGCAGCTCCGGGCGTTTCTGGCGTCGGGGGAGCCATCTGGCCGGAAGCTGGACTTCCTGGTGCAGGAGATGAACCGCGAGGCGAACACGATCGGTTCCAAGTGCAGCGACACGGAGATCGCCTACACGGTCGTCGAGATCAAAGCGGAGATCGAAAAGATCCGCGAACAGATCCAGAACATCGAGTAAAAGGAGCGGATCATGGCTTTACAGCTTGTCAACATCGGCTTTGGAAATATGATCTCCGCGTCGCGGATGATCTCGATCGTGAGCCCGGATTCTGCGCCGATCCGCCGGATCGTGCAGGATTCGCGCGACAGCGGCGCGCTGATCGACGCCACCTGCGGGCGAAAGACCCGCACGGTCATCATCATGGACAGCGACCATGTGGTGCTCTCCGCGCTTTTGCCGGAAACGGTCGCCGCGCGGTTCGCGGGGAGCACGGAACCGGCAAAGGAAGAGAGCGAGGCGTAGATCGGTATGGAAAAGGGACTTTTGGTGGTGCTCTCCGCGCCGTCCGGCGGCGGGAAGGGCACGATCGTGAAGGAGCTTCTGGCGCGGAACCGGAACGTCCGGCTCTCCGTCTCCGCGACGACGCGTGCGCCGAGGCCGGGCGAGGAAAACGGTGTCCACTATTTCTTTACGACGCGGGAGGATTTCCTCGCGCAGATCGAGAGCGGCGGGATGCTGGAGCACGCCGAGTATGTCGGCAATCTCTACGGCACGCCGAAAGCGCCGGTCGATCAATGGCGCGAGGCCGGAATCGACGTGATCCTCGAGATCGAGGTCCAGGGCGGGCGGCAGATCAAATCCGTCGCGCCGGACTGTGTGAGCATTTTCCTGCTCCCGCCGTCGCTCCCCGTTTTGGAGGAGCGGCTTCGCGGCCGCGGCACGGAGCCGGAAGAGACCGTCCAAAAGCGGCTTTTGGCGGCGCGGGAGGAGATCCCGCACGCACGGGACTACGATTATATCGTCGTCAACGATACCGTGGAGGAAGCCGTCGAGAACATTGAGTCCATTCTTCGCGCGGAACGCCTGAAAAGCGCACGCGGGGAAAAGGTTATAGAAAGGATCCTGACATCATGCTGAAACCGTCCGGAAACATCATCAAGACGCCGCATAAGAGCTACTATTCCGTTGTGATCGCCGTCGCAAAACGCGCGCGCGACATCTCGGACGCGGCGGAAGCCTCCAACGAACCGCTCGTGGAAAAGCCGGTGGATCTCGCCGTGCAGGATTTCGTCGACGGCAAGTATAAGATCCTCGAGCCGGAGATCGAAGGAAGCGCGAAGTAAGCCATGCCCGAGCTTCTCGCACAGCTTGCCTTGGAGAATACGTCGTTTTCCTTCGACAAGCCCTTTTCCTACCGCGTTCCGGACGCGCTGCGCGGGGCGGTCCTGCCCGGCGTGCGCGTGACCGTGCCGTTTGGCTCGGGCAACCGGACGCGCGTGGGCATGGTGCTCTCCCTCGAGGAGGGGAATGTGCCGAACGTCAAGGACGTTCGGACCGTGCTCGACGCGGAACCCCTGCTCACGGCGGAAATGCTCGCGCTCGTACCGTGGCTGAAAAGCCGGTATTACTGCACACTGTTCGAGGCAGTGCGCCTGATGCTCCCGACGGGCATCGGCGTGAAGCTGACGGAACGGCTGCGGCTGCATCCAGAGTTCAAGGACTTTGACCGAGAGGCGTATTCCGAGGAGGAGTGGCGGATCATCACCGCGCTTTTCGCGAACCGCGACGGCCTTACCGTGCGGCAGCTCGGCGATAGGCTTGGTCTGGACGCAAAGAGCCCCGCGCTTTCCGGGCTTCGGGAACGGGGCGTCGTCGTTGTGGAAGACACGGCGGCGAGAGGTATTCGCGACGCGACGACGCGGATGGCGGCGGCTGTGCCCGATTTTTCCGGGACGCTGACGCCGAAGCAGCTGGAAGCGTACCGGGTCCTCTCCGATGTCGGCGCGGTCACGGTGCAGGAGCTGTGCTATTTTACCGGCGTCGGCGTGGGCGTTGTAAAGGCGCTCGCGCAAAAGGGCGCGGCGGAGCTTTTCGAGACCGAGCGGTTCCGCAGGCCGAAAGCGCCAAAGGCCGGGGAGGTCCGGCTGCCGGAGAAGCTCTCCGAGGAGCAGCAGCGGGAGGCGGACGGGATCTGCCGGGAGATCGATGAGGGAAAGGCCGCAGTCGCTTTACTCTACGGCGTGACAGGAGCTGGAAAAACGGCTGTGTTCCTCCGGGCGATCCGTCATGTGCTGGAGAAAGGGCGCGGAGTCATCGTCACCGTGCCGGAGATCGCGCTCACGCCGCAGACGCTCTCGGTATTCCTCGCGGCGTTCGGCGATACGGTGGCGGTGTTCCATTCCGGGCTCTCCATGGGCGAGCGGCTCGACGAATGGAAGCGCGTCCGTTCGGGAAAGGCGCGGATCGTCGTTGGGACGCGCTCGGCGATCTTTGCGCCGGTGCAGGATCTCGGGCTCATCGTCATGGACGAGGAGCAGGAGGCGACCTACCGCTCCGAAAACAGCCCGAGGTATCACGCGCGGGAGGTCGCGAAGTTCCGCGCTGCCTACAACCGGGCGTACTGTTTGCTGTGTTCCGCAACGCCTTCCGTGGAGA
Organism: uncultured Clostridia bacterium; assembly: GCA_947623765.1. Taxonomy (GTDB): domain Bacteria; phylum Bacillota; class Clostridia; order Oscillospirales; family Acutalibacteraceae; genus Hominenteromicrobium. Next base: position 9,223 of record CANQIG010000060.1, read on the forward strand.
CGTATTACTTTGCGCAGACTGGAAAATATTATTACCATGAGCTGCCGCACCGGTTCGGGACGGCGGTCGTGCCACGGGTGGAGCTCGCGGACATGAACA
>CANQIG010000061.1 GCA_947623765.1 uncultured Clostridia bacterium
TACATGATGCCCGCGCTGATCTCGCCGGAGAGCAGGTCCTCCTCGAGGCGGTCGTCCTTGATGAGGCGGATGTTCGGCGCGAGCGCGTTGAGCTTCTCGCCGGCCTCCTCGATCTTCGCGACGTCGCTGGTGTTCATGCTCTCGCCGAGGACTTTCAGCGCCATGCCGTCGATCACGCGGTAATTCGCCGTGATGCCGATGCTGTCGCGCAGGGATTCGTCCCAGAGGTCCTCGTAGCCGTCGATCTCGACGTCGGTGAGCGACGGGTCATAGACGATCGTCTGCACGCCCGCGCCGTAGGGGACGGTGTAGAGGTCGTCGGGGTCGTAGAACCAGCCCTGATAGAACGGGTCGATGTTGCCGAAGGAGGGAAGCTTGGATTTGTCCAGCTCCGTGACGAGCCCTTCCTGCACGGCGGTCTCGATGATGTAGTCGTCCGCGATCACGACGTCGTACGCGCCGCCCTCTTCCTCCTCGAGGCGGGCGAGCATCGTCTCGTCGTAGTCGAAGTTCACATAGTTGACCTTGATCCCGGTGTCGGCCTCAAACGCGTCGAGGACTTCCTGCGGGAACATGGCCTCCCAGGTGTAGAGGACGAGTTCGGTCTCGGTGTTGCCCTCCGGGCCGGTGTTGCCGGTGACGGTCGCGGGATTCACGCCGCCCTCGCCTTCTTCGGCGTCCGCGGGGCTCGTGCCTTCTTCTTCGCCTGTCTCAGCAGGGCCGGTGTTGCCGGTCACGGTCGCCGGGTTCGTGCTGCTTCCTCCGGTGGAGCCGGAGCACGCCGCAAGCGAGAGTGCGAGCGCCAGGGCGAGCAGGAGTGCGATGATTTTTTTCAATTCTTATTCCTTCCTTTCGGGGATGAAAATGGGGATCTATCTCGACAGCGGTTTCCCGCGGCGATTCTTGTTTGCAGCGCGAAGGGGAAATCCCCCGCGCCTTTGGAAAGCGCTCCGCTCAGCGGCCCTCGGTCTCGGCGGCGGTCGGCTGCGGCGCTTTTCTGCCCCGCCCGATCCGCGAAATGACCGCGGCCAGCGTGCGGATGCGCACCAAGATGCAAATGGGGACCGATCTCGACAGCGGTTTCCCGCGGCGATTCTGGTTTGCAGCGCGAAAGGGAGCTCCGCGCGCCTTTGGGAACGGGCCCGCTCAGCGGCCCTCGATCTCGGCGACGGTCGGCTGCGGCGCTTTTTTGCCGCGCCCGATCCGCGAAATGACCGTGGCCAGCGTGCGGACGCGTATCGAGATGAAAATGAGGACCGATCTCGACAGCGGTTTCCCGCGGCGATTCTGGTTTACGGCGCGAAGGGAAACTCCGCGCTTTTGGGACGTGCTCCGCTCAGCGGCCCTCGATATCTCGGCGGCGGTCGGCTGCGGCGCTTTTCTGCCGCGCCTGATCCGCGAAACGACCGTGGCCAGCGCGCGGACGCGCACCGAGATGCAAATGGAAATTTATCTCGACAGCGGTTTCCCGCGGCGATTCTGGTTTGCGCGCGAAGGGAAAGCCCCCGCGCTTTTGGGACGTGCCCCGCTCAGCGGCCCTCGATCTCAGCGGCGGTCGGCTGCGGCGGCGCTTTTCTGCCGCGCCCGATCCGCGAAATGACCGCAGCCAGCGTGAGGATGAGCACTGTGACGAGCAGGATCAGCGTGCACAGCGCGTTGATCTCCGGCGTGACGCCGGTCTTGATCTGGGAGTAGACGCGCAGCGGCAGCGTGTTGGAATCGACGCCCGTGACGAACATACTGATGATGACGTCGTCGAAGCTCATCGCGAAGGAGAGCAGCATCCCGGAGGCGATGGCCGGCGCGATCAGCGGCAGGACCACCGTGAAGAACGCGTAGATCTTCGACGCGCCGAGGTCGAGCGCGGCCTCCTCGAGGCTCTTGTCCATGCCGACGAGCCGCGCCCGCACGAGCATGAAGACGTAGGGGATGCAGAACGCCGTGTGCGCGATGATGAGCGTCATCATGCCGAACGGCAGGCCGATCAGCGAGAAGAACACCATGAACACCATGCCGAGGATGATCTCGGGGATCATCATGGGGAGCGTCGAGAGGTATTCGATCGCGCCCTTGCCGGGGAGCTCCACCTTCGAGCTGCCCACGGCCCCGAGCGTCCCGATCACGGCCGCCGCGAGCGACGCGGAGCCGCCGAGGATCAGGGAATTGACGAGCGACTCGAACATGGCGCGGTCCGCAAAGAGCGTCTCGTACCAGCGCCAGGAGAAGCCGTCCCAGCGGACGGAGAGCTTGCTCTCGTTGAACGAAAAGACGATGACCAGCACGATCGGCAGGTACATCAGGATCATGAGGACCGCGAGGTAGACATTCGGAAGAACGGTTCTGTTTTTCACGAGCTCGCCCCCCTTACACCAGACCCTCGAGGTCTTTGACGCCCGCCATCTTGCGGTACAGGATGATGAGCAGGCTCGTCACGGCGGTCAGGATCACGGAGAGCGCCGCCGCGAACGGCCAGTTGTGCGCCTTCATGAGCTGGTCCTGGATCAAACTGCCGACGAGCACGACCTTGTTCCCGCCGAGGATGTCCGCGATGAAGAACAGCCCCATCGACGGGACGAATGTCAGGATCACGCCGGAGAGCAGCCCCGGGAGCGTCATTTTCAGCGTGACGGTGAAGAACGCGCGGATGCGCGAAGCGCCGAGGTCCCGCGCGGCCTCCACGAGGCTCCAGTCCATTTTCTCCGCGCTGGAATAGACCGCGAAGATCATGAATGGCAGGAGCGCGTAGATCATCCCGACGACGACCGCCGGGTACGTATACAGGAGCTTCAGCGGGGAATCCGTGATCCCGAGGCCCATCAGGACTTTGTCGAGGATGCCGTTCGCGCGGAAGATGATGATCCAGCCGTAGAGGCGGATCAGCGAACTGGTCCAGAAGGGGATCATCAGGAGCATCATCATCCGGGCCTTCCACTTGTTCGGGAGCTTCGCCATGAAGTAGCCGAACGGGTAGCCGAGCAGGATGATGAGGAGCGTGGAGAGCGTCGCGAGCTTGAAGGACTCCACAAAAGTGTTGAGATAGACGGGCTCCAAAATGCCCGCGTAGTTCTGCGCGGTGAATTCGTTCGTCACGCCCCAGGTCTCCGCGCGCTGGAGGAAGCTGAGGATCACCATGTAGACGAGCGGCCCCAGCACGAAGACCAGCGTGAAGACATAGAGCGGGATGAGCATCAGCGTTTCGGAGCGGAAGCGGCGTTTCGGTTTCATTCCGGCTCCACCTCCACCGCGTTCTTTTCCGCCCACGAGACGCCCACCGCGTCGCCCGGGGCGAGCGGGGAGTCGATGCCGTGGCGGCTCGCGACGAGCTCGCCCGCCTCGGTGTCGACCGCGATGCGGAGCATCCCGCCGGAGAACGACTTTTCCTTCACGACGCCGGGGAGATACCCCGCGCCGTCCTTTTCGAGTTCCAGATATTCGCTGCGCACGGCGAGCGTCTTCCCGCCGCGCTCGATGATGTTCGCCGAGCCGACGAACCGTGCGACGTAGGCGGTCTTCGGGCGGTCGTAGACGTCGCCGGGCGTGCCGACCTGCTCAAAGAGACCGTTGCGCATGACCGCGATGCGGTCCGACATATTGAGGGCCTCTTCCTGGTCGTGCGTGATATAGATGAACGTGATGCCGAGCTTCTTCTGCAGGCGCTTGAGTTCGATCTGCATCGCGCGGCGCAGCTGCAGATCGAGCGCGCCGAGCGGTTCGTCGAGGAGCAGCACGCGCGGCGAGTCAATGACGCTGCGCGCGATCGCGACGCGCTGCCGCTGCCCGCCGGAAAGCTCGCCGGGCATCCGGCTCTCAAAGCCCGGGAGCTGCACGAGATCCAGCATCTCCTTGACCTTCGCCTTGATCTCCGCCTTTTTCACGCCCCTGAGCCGCAGGCTGTACCCGATGTTCGCCTCGACGTTCATGTGCGGGAAGAGCGCGTAGCTCTGGAATACCGTGTGTACGCCGCGCTTGTTCGGTTCGGCGTCGGTGACGTCCGCGCCCTCGAGCAGCACGCGGCCGCTGTCCGGCGTTTCCAGCCCGGAGATGATGCGGAGCGTCGTCGTCTTGCCGCAGCCGGAAGAGCCCAGCAGCGTGATGAATTCGCCGCGCCCGGCGGCAAGATCGATGCCGTTCAGAACTTTTGTCGCACCGAAGGATTTATGGATGTCGGAAAGCTCCAAAATAACGTCCATTTTTCGGGGTTGATTCCTCGCTTTCGGGGTAATTTCATGCGCGTCCGTCCAGGTGATTTTGATTCTCTACCAAAACGGTGTAAAATAGCTTGCATACGATTATAAAGCAAAACCTGTGCCGTGTCAACACCTTTAGCATGATAAATTGAAATTTTGCTCTCATGCTGCCACGGAGCGCCGCCCCTTGGAACCCCTTACGGTCGAGCCAAGGTCGAGCTTTTCTGAAGAAAGGCTCACGAAAGACTTCGACGTGTCTCGACCGGGGGCGGGGAAAGTCTTTTAACGCGGCGCTCCATCGTGGGTTTCGCGGGCAGAGCCCGTTTCGGCACCTGCGGTGTGGCGACGTTTGCCCTTCGCTGGCTCGCGCGGCGGCAAAGCCGCTTTCGTCTATCCTGCGTTAGCTTGCGAGAAGAAGGAGAAATTTTCTTTCCCGCGCAGCACTTCTGGCGCGGGATGTGGGGGAAAAGTTTCAGCAAAGGTAAGCGCGCGTCAGCGCGCGCCCCGCGACCCAAAAGTTCTTTTGCCTACTTTTCTTTCAAGAAAAGGCGACAAAGCTGCTTTCGTTCGCTCTACGGTGGCTTGCGGAGAGCCGGAGAAATCTCCTTTCCCGCACAGCACATACGGCGAGGGGTTATGCTTCTCGGTTCCTGCGGCGAAGTTCGCGAAGCGAACGACAACGCGAAATAAAAGTTCTTTTGCCTACTTTTCTTTCAAGAAAAGTAGGGCAAGAAAAGTAGGTTACCAATTATCTGTGTGGGAGCGCTGAAGGGCGCCGACGAGCTTCGCGGTGAGGTCGGGGAAATCCTTTTCGAGAGCGGCGATGCGGTCGGCGGTCGCGCGGCGGGCGGTGTGGCCGTCGGCGGGGCAGGCGCTCTTCACGACGGGCAAAGCCAGCCGGGAAGCGGCGCGCCGGATCTCCGATTCCGGGCAGAAGATGAGCGGCCGGATGAGCCAGAGACCCCGGCGGGAGAGATAGCTTTTCGGGGAGAAACAGCCGAACCGCCCGCCGTAGAGCAGGTTCATCAGAACGGTCTGGGCCGCGTCGTCCATGTGGTGGCCGAGCGCGAGGTGCGTGCAACCGAGCTCCCCGCAGAGCTTGTGCAGGATGCCGCGCCGCATTCGCGCGCAGAGCGCGCAGGGGTTTTCCTCGCGGCGATCCTCGAAGACGATCTTCCCGAGCTCCGTGCGCTGGATGTGGTATTCCACCCCGAGCGACGCGCAGAACGACGCGACGGCGGAGAAGTCCGTCTCCGCGCTGCCGAAGCACGGGTCTGCGGTAATTGCGACGAGCTCGAACGGCTGCGGATAATACCGGCGCAGGTCGGCGAGCACCGCCAGGAGAAAGAGCGAATCCTTGCCGCCGGAAACGCCCACCGCCACCCGGCTTTGCGCCGGGATCATGTCGTATTTCTGTACCGCCGCGCGCACGCGGCCGGAGAGCTCGCGCATCGGATCGCCTCCGCCTTCGGAATGTTCCGGGGACCGACCCCCGGACACAAAAAAACGATCATCGCGTGGATGACCGTTTTTCCGTGTTGGCATTACCTATTGTCCCGGGCCGTCGCCAGCCAAGTATCTTCGGCACGAACGAGCTTAACTTCTGTGTTCGGGATGGGAACAGGTGGACCCTCGTCGTAATCAACACCAACTCTTTCCCGGTCTTTGCCGGGAACTGCCGTCGGTATTCCGGCGACATGATGTATTCTATCACACGTCCCGCTTTTTTGCAAGCGGTTTTTTCCGGTTTTTGTAAGTTTCGGCGCTTTTGATGTTTTTCCGTTTCGCACCGGCGAAAAAACAGTCGAAATGATAGACCCGCCGAAAGCGTCGGCGCGCTCAGGTGCGGAACACCAGATCGCTCCGTTCCTCCACGCGGCAGGCCGCAAAATACCGGTTTTCGAGCGGGATCCACTTCTCCCGGAACACCTCGAGCGCGGACGCGCCGCTGCGCCGCAGGATGCGCGCTTCCTGCTCTGCCGCAGAAGTTTTGAGGAAGACTTTGAGGTCGTACGCGGCGCAAAGCTGCGGATGGAGCGCGTACGACCCTTCGACGACGGAGAGCCGCTGCGGCTCGACGCACACGGGCTCCGGCGCGAGCGCCATGACAGAGCAGTCGAACGGCCGAAACGCGACTGGCAGCCCCTTCCGGAGCGGGAGCAGGACCTCCTCGAGCAGCCGCTCCCAGTGGAGATTGCCGCCGGGCGCCGCATAGCGCTCCAGCGTGCGGAGCTCCGGGGGAAGGAAAAAGTCGTCCGCGTGGAAGACAGCGCAGCCGTAGACCTCGGCGAGGAGCGCGGCGAGCGTCGTCTTGCCGCTGCCGCACATCCCGTCGATCGCGGCGCAGACCGGCGCGCCGCCGGCGAGCAGCCGGTCGATCTCCGCAAAGAGCGGCAGGAACCGCACAAATTCTGTGCGCACGACGCGGTAGGCGGGACAGTAGGCGTCGCGATAACCTTCGCTGTGGTGCGTGGCGGGGCATCCCGCCGCCGTGTACCGCGCGACCCATTCCGCCGCGTCTTCGTCGGGGAGCAGCCCGCGTTCGAGCGCCGTTTGCAGCAGCGCCGCGAGCGCGTCCTTTTCCGGCGGCTCGGGCTTTGCCGAGACGCAGAACATCTTCGCCATCGTTTCGGGCGCGATCTGCGCGAGCGCGGAGAGATCGAGCCGCGCGTATTCGTCGGAGAGCGGCTCGAAAAGCGCGGCGCTGCGGCCCGCGGGGAGGGTTTCCGCCTCCCGGCGGAGCCAGCTTTCCGCGCCCGCTTCGCTATCGACCATGTGGCCCGGGCCGTACAGCGCCTGATACAGGAACTTCGCCGCGTCCTGCGCCGTCGCCGCCGGGTGGGACGAAAGGTGCGCCGAGAGCGCGGCGAGCAGCGCTTCCGGCCTCACAGCGCGGCGAGCGCCTTGTACGAGTCCTTCAGCGCCGGGTAGAGCTGGGTGTAGAGGCGGTAATACTTCTCATAGACGGGGATGTTCTCCGCGATCGGCGGCTGCGGGTCGTTGAGGCGGATGACGCGCGCGCAGCCCTCCTCGACGCTCGGGTAGATCCCCGCGCCGACGCCCGCGAGGATCGCGACGCCGAGCGCCGGGCCCTCCTTCGAGGCGACGGTGCGGACCGGGCAGGCGAAGGTGTCCGCGAGCATCTGCCGCCAGAGCTTCGACGTGCCCCCGCCGCCGCAGGCGAGCATGGTGTCCACCGAGACGCCCATGCCGCGCAGGATCTCGAGGCTGCCCCGCTGGGAGAACGTCACGCCTTCCATCACGGCGCGGAGCAGGTCGCGCTTCGTGTGCATCGCCGAGAGGCCGATGAACGCGCCGCGGCAGTCCGGGTCGAGGTGCGGCGTGCGCTCGCCCATGAGGTACGGCAGATAGAGCAGACGGTTGCAGCCGATCGGGACCTGCTCGGCTTCTTTGTCCATCAGATAGTACGGGTCGACGTCCATCGAGGCGGCGGTCTCCTTTTCCGCGCCGCAGAAGTTGTCGCGGAACCACTTGAGCGAGAGCCCCGCGCCCTGCGTCACGCCCATGACGTGCCACGCGCCGGGCACGGCGCAGCAGAAGGTGTGCACGCGGCCCTTCGGGTCGATGGAGATGTCGCTCGTGTGCGCGAAGACGACGCCGGACGTGCCGATCGTCGTGAAGGCCGTGCCGTCCGTGACGACGCCCGTGCCGACCGCCGCCGCCGCGTTGTCGCCCGCGCCGCCGACCACCGGCGTGCCGGGGAGCAGTCCCGTGCGCTTCGCGGCGGCTTCGGAGACGACGCCCGTCACCTCCGGGGATTCAAAGACCTTCGGCAGGAGCGCCGGGTCGATCTCCAGCTTCTCGAGGACCTCCGCGCTCCAGCAGCGGTGCGGCACGTCGAGCAGCTGCATCCCGGACGCGTCCGAGACCTCCGTCGCGAAGTCGCCCGTCAGCATATAGCGGACGTAGTCCTTCGGCAGGAGGATGTGCGCGCATTTCGCGTAGATCTCCGGCTCGTTGTTGCGCACCCAGAGGATCTTCGAGGCGGTGAAGCCCGTGAGCGCCGGGTTCGCCGTGATCTCGATCAGCCGCTCCTTGCCGACGCGCGCCGTGATCTCGTCGCATTCCTTCGCGGTGCGCTGGTCGCACCAGATGATGGATCTCCGCAGCACGTTCCCCTCACCGTCGAGCATGACGAGCCCGTGCATCTGCCCGGAAATGCCGAGGCCGCGGATCGCGGCGGGATCGACGCCGCTCTCCGAAACGACCGCGCGGATGGTCTCGGCGGCGGCGTTCCACCAGTCGAGCGGGTCCTGCTCGGCCCAGCCGTTTCGCTCCTGATAGAGCGGGTACTCCACGATCTTCGACGCGACGACCGCGCCGTCCGTGTCAAACAAAACGGTCTTTGTCCCGGAGGTCCCGAGATCGACTCCGATCAAATACTCCATAGTTTCGCTCCTTCCCCGCGATGCGCGGAAAATAATCGTATACTATCATTTTGCGGCATTTCCGCGCGGTTGTCAAGTGCTTTTTTGCGCGCCGCCCCGGGGAGACCGTCCGCGGCGCGCTTGGAACGGCAAAAACACCCATTTCCGTTCATTCAATACGTAAAACGACCGCTGAGTGCGCGAACGGTTATGTAATTTTCATAAATCCTCTTGACTTCCACGAAAAAAGGTATATAATAGGAAGATAACATGGGGTAGATTCCTCTGGTGGAAATTTAGGAAGCCGGAGGACCGCAGCGAGCACAGGCACGAGAAGCGTACCTTGGAGAAATGCGCTTGCAGGGAGGAGGACACAGATGGAGAAAGACATCCTGTACGTAAAGACGCTCGGCGGCTTTACCGTGATCTGGAACGGCGTGCGGCTGACGCCGAAGCTCGGCTCGATGAACTCGCAGTTCCGCAGCCTGATGCAGGTGCTGCTGCACAGCGGCACGCACGGGATCGGGCGGGAGCAGCTCGAGGAGATCCTCTTCGAGGGGCGCGAGCTGAGCGACCCGCACCACGCGCTGCAGGTCGTGATCTACAACTCCAAGAAAAAACTGCGGCGGCTCGGGCTGCCGGAGGCGGACTGCATCGAGTACCGGCAGAAGACCTTCTTCTGGACGGAGAAGGTCC